>JAGNBV010000126.1 GCA_018004645.1 Bacteroidales bacterium | reverse complement strand
AAACAATAAATATAAAAGCCATGAACAAAACAATTTCAATTAATATCGGTGGGCTGTTCTTCCAGATTGATGAAGAAGCCTACAAGTTGCTTGAAAATTATCTCGATTCACTGAAGAATCATTTTGCGAATACCGAAGGCAAAGAGGAAATCCTTCAGGATATCGAAAGCCGTATCGCAGAGATTTTCCAGGTGAAAATCGAAAACGGCGCTCCAATCATTGTGCCTGCGGATGTTGAGGAAGCCATAAAAATCCTGGGGAAACCCGATGATATCGGATCATCGGAAGAGTCGAAAGAAGGTAAACAAGAAAAAAGTTCTCCGTTTAAAAAAAGGCTCTATCGCGACGAAGACAACAAAGTGCTGGGCGGTGTCTGTTCAGGGCTGGGGCATTATTTCAATGTGGATCCGGTATGGTTCAGAATAGGTTTTATCGTTGCCTTGTTTATTTTTGGATCCAGCGCTTTGGTCTATCTGATACTTTGGATAATAATCCCCAAAGCAACCACTACCGAGGAAAAGCTCAATATGAAAGGCGAACCCATGACTATTTCGGAGATACAGGAAAACATAAAAAGTGAATTTGAGGAACTGAAAGCACGGTTCAAGGAGATGAAAGGCGATGCAAAGAATCATACGCGGAGAGAATACAACGATATGAAACGCAGGATGCACCGTGCCAAGAGGGAAAGTGCCTATAGCAACAGGCAACGGCAGATGGCCGCCGCCATTAGCAGGACGCAGTCGGTAAAGGAATCAGGCACAGGTGTGGGCAGTGTCTTTGGAGAGATTATTTATTATTTTCTGCGCGCGTTGCTGATCTTTGCCGGAATTGTACTTCTCATTATAGGAATTGTTGTGACAGTTTCGCTGGTATTGTCAATTACCGCCCCCGATAGTTTTCTGTTTTTTACCAAATGGGGAATCAGTTCAGTGTCTTTTCCGGCTTTCAGCCAGGTTTTCTTTGAAAATCCCTGGCAGCAACACATGGCGTTCCTGTCGCTGATTTTATTAATCGGGGTCCCCCTGCTGATGCTTATTTTCAACAGCATCCGCATGATTGCCGGATTTAAAACAAAAATAAGGGTTGTTTCCATTACCGCTTCGCTCTTATGGCTGACCGGACTGATACTCGCTATAATTCTAACAATTAATATTGTGGGAAATTTCAGCGAAAAAAGCATATATAGGCAGGAGGTTATGTTGCCGCAAACCCGCGAAACACTTGTCATAGATGTGGCCGACAACCTGCCGCTTGTAAATAAAACCCAATATTTTGATGATGATTTTTTTGATAGTGATCCCGGCGATCATGAACATTTTGTTTTTAATAACTGCTTTTTTTCGGATGGGAATGATAAGCTGGTGGTGTATGGATTTCCTAAGCTGAAGATCATTCCCTCGAAGACCGGAACCTACAAACTCACCGTGATAAAATTTTCAAGAGGCACCACGTTGATGAATGCCCGCAGGCGTGCCGAATCCATCAGGTTTGATACGCCAGCGGCCGACTCGGTGTTATTGATCAATAATTATTTTCTGCTTGCTGCCGGTGAAAAATGGCGCAACCAGTCTGTAAAGCTGATTCTGGAGGTGCCCGAAGGCAAAAGTGTCTATCTGTCAAAAAATCTTGAAAACCTGGTTTACGACAGGGACAACCTTGACGGTAGTTGGGACTTTGATATGCTCGGCAAAAAAATGTACATGGTCAACGGCCGGCTCACCGGCGATGTGGTGGTGGTAACCGATACGATAAAAAATCCTAAATAATATTGTCGGGGTGACTGCGTGTTGGCCTTCTCAAGAGGCAGTCACCCCGACAATATTACGTGAGCAAAAACCTATCGGCTACCCCGCCATTTTTTCAATTTATATTCTTCCGCCATGTTCAATAACAGTTGCACCTTTTCCTGTTCCGAAAGGGTATTGTCGGCAAGGGTTTTTTGAGGAGTATAGGTTTTTACAAAATCCATGATGATGGCCTGTACGGCAAAAGCTTGCTTTTCCATTCGTGAGGCCTTATAGGCCTTTTCGTGCGGCATACCGAGAATATACTGCCTGAACTTTATGCCGAACTGGTCGAAAAACCTGATAATACAATCGGGAAGTAGGCTTTTAAAATAGTGGTATTCGTGAGTCAGCTCGTGGGCAAGGGTTCCAATCCATGCGGGATCATCTGCACTGGTGTAAGCTTCGGGGTTGATTCTAATTTTGTTTACTCCCCAGGTTTCCGCCTTGTTTTTTTTTGAACCGTTGAGCGCAAAAACTATGGTTTTCAATCTTTTCTCAGGCAGGCCCGTCAGCGCTGAATACAGCAAAACTAAGGGCATTTGCAACTTGCCGTTGGTGTCGATGAGCCAGTCAGCAATCATTTTTTCATTGTATGCCAGTCGGGGCGCGACTTTAAGTCGCACCCCGACTGGTATTCTATTTTTCAATTCGTATCCTGGCATCCACAGCCACCACCTTTTCGGCATTGCCCAACAGCGGATTGAAGTCGAGCTCTTGTATCTCCGGAGCTGCCTGTAACAAGGCGGATAAGCGCATAATGATGTCAACAAGAATATCCTGGTTTATACCTTTTTGGCCGCGTACCCCTTCTATGATTTTATAGCTTTTCAGGCTTTTGATCATGGTGCCGGCTTCTTCTTTTCCTATAGGGGAGAGCCCTGCTGAAACATCTTTGAGCACTTCGATGAAAATACCACCCAGGCCGAACAATATCATGTGGCCGAATTTCGGTTCAAACTTGGCTCCCACAAACAACTCGGTACCGCTGAGCATCGGCTGTATCAATATGGCGGTGGTGTCTTTGATTTGTATCATCCGTTCAAATTCCCGCTCGACTGTTTCGGCATTTTTCACATGCAGCACCACACCGCCAACATCGGACTTATGTACAGGTCCAACCACTTTCATTACCACGGGAAATCCGAGTTTCTGTGCTTCGGCCACCGCGTTCTCTTTTGTGGTAACAACGGCTTCTCCTGCGCGTGGAATGCCGGCTGCATCCATCAGTGCCTGTATCTCGGCGGGGGAAATGTAACCCGGGGCCGCCTTATCAATGATGGTGCGGATTTTTGCCTTGTCAACCGGTGGCAGGGCAGGGGCAAGTTCGTATGGTTTCCGCGTATGGTAGGTTTTTGCCATGGCTCTGGCCAGAACCACTTCTTCCGGAAAATTGATCCTGCCCTTGGTGATGAATTCATCAGTTTCTTCGCCAGCGGTGATAATTGAAGGTAAAACCGGATAAATTGGTTTTTTGCTGGTCTTCATTTTTTTATCGAGCAGATCATATACCTCAAAATTTCTGAATAATCCGGGTGTTCCGAAAATCACAACCATGGCGTCTACCTCGTCGAATTTTTCATTCACATAATCAATGATGATACCGAGTTGTTCGGCTGTTCCGGTGGCTAAAAAGTCGATGGGGTTGGCTACGGAAGAGCCGGCAAACAGTTTAGTCAGCAACTCCTTGGAGGCTGTTGAATCAATATGAGGGACTTCCATGCCATTGTTAGAAAGGGCATCGGTACACATTACCGCGGGGCCTCCGGCGTGGGTAATAATGGCGATACGTTTGCCTTTAAGTTCCGGATGCATAAAAACCGAAGCAACCGTGATTAGTTCTTCCCTGCCGCTGCAGCGCACTATGCCTGCCTTGCGGAACAGGGAATCCACGGCTACATCGGAACTGGCAAGGGCGCCGGTATGTGAAGATGCGGCACGGCTTCCGGCAGCCGAAGAACCGGCTTTTATAGCAGCTATCCTGCACCCTTTATTTATCAATGAAGAAGCGTGTTTGAGTAATTTTTGCGGGTTGCGGATATTTTCAATATATAACATCTTAACCTTGGAACTGACAGCCGGATCGAAGGTGTTGTCGAAATGTTCCAGCATTTCTTCCACGCCAAGCTGTGCACTGTTGCCAACAGAAATGATGCTGGCAAAGGTCAGTCCGTTGGTAATGCCTGCTTCCAGAATAAAACAGGCTGTAGCGCCAGAGCCTGTAATAAAATCACAACCCTGCGGTTCTAATTTCGGAATTGGCAGCGTAAAATAACTGTGATGTACCGGTGTACAGATGCCGGTGCAATTTGGCCCTATCAGGCAGCCGCCCACACTGTTGATGGTTTCCACAATCTGTTTTTCCAAAGCGGCGCCTTCTTTGCTTTCTTCGCTGAAGCCGGCCGAGAGGATGATAAATGCCCTGGTTTGTTTTTGTTTTGCCAGAATCTCAACCGTTTCAGGGCAATATTTGGCAGCGATGGCAATGATGGCCAGGTCGGTTTGAGGCAGATCATTGATATTTTGAAAACTCCGTATGCCCTGCACCTCGGTTTCTTTCAGGTTGGTAACGTATATTTTTCCATTATAGTTCCCGTCGAGGAGGTTTTTCAGCACCTTACCACCGGGCTTGGTTACATCGTTGGATGCGCCAACAACAACAATGCTGGCAGGATTGAATAATTTATCGTTTATCATTATTGAATGTTTTGAATAAAAGTGTGCTAAGATAAAAAAAGCTGGCCAAATCAAAGTAATTGTATGATAAAAAATTGAATTTTTATTACTTTTGTCCGCTTTTTAATGGATTATAAAAAAATTACCATGGCAGCACCAAAAAAAAAGAAAAAAAGAAAGATCAAATACAAAAAATTTGAGTTCAAACTTTCTGAAAAGCAAAAAAAAATCATTGATAAATTCTGCCGTGCTAAAAAGGTAAGTCCCAACAAAATGATAAAAACTGCCATCAGGGATTATATCAGCAAATTTGCAGATTCACTGCCGGAAGAAGATTATATAAGCGAAAACCAGTTGCAATTGTTTGATGTGGAAGAAGAGCAGGAAATTTTTAATTCCGTGCCACAAGAAAATGAATTTAAGGAAACCCTGTTCTGACAAATTGTCGCATTGTGCTTTATTGGCAAAAATATTGATAAGGTATGGCATTGAAAAAGAATAAAAGCTTTATGAAAAAGAAAGGGAGTACACACATGAAGGATGGACAGACAGACCAGCAGAAAGTTGATGAAAACATACAGTCTGATGTAACGCAGGAAACTGAACAAGAACAGGAAAACCACGAACAGGAAAAAGATGGTATTATCTCGGAGCAAAAAAGCAGAATTGAAGAACTGAATAACAAATATCTGTACCTTTTTGCCGAGTTTGATAATTTTCGTAAACGTACTTCAAAAGAAAAACTGGATTTGATAAAAACTGCATCATCTGGCATTGTTACAGCCATGTTGCCGGTGTTGGATGATTTCGAAAGGGCTATCCGGGCTTTTCCCGATGATGAAAACATGAAAAGCCTGAAAGATGGCGTGGTGTTGATTTATGAAAAATACCGTGCCGTGTTGGTAAAAGCTGGTCTTGAAGAAATAAAAGCGATGGGCGAGGAGTTTAACACCGATATACATGAAGCCGTTGCTAATGTCCCTGCACAGACAGAGGAACAAAAAGGAAAAATCATAGATGTAACCGAAAAGGGATACTACCTGAATGGCGTGGTAATACGTTTTGCTAAAGTGGTGGTTGCCAACTAATTTTTTTTGTATGACAAAACGAGATTATTACGAGATTCTGGGTGTTGACCGCAACTGCAGCGAAGCCGAACTGAAAAAAGCCTATCGTCAGATGGCTATCAAGTATCATCCTGACAAAAACCCCGGCAACAAAGAAGCAGAAGAGAAATTTAAAGAAGCAGCCCATGCCTATGATGTATTGAGTAACCCTGAAAAACGCAGCCGTTACGACCGTTTTGGCCCAGATGGCGTGAACGGTGGAAATGGCTTCGGTGGTGGCAGCATGAGCATGGATGACATCTTCAGCCACTTTGGCGATATCTTTGGCGGTGCGTTCAGCAGTTTTGGCGGTTTTGGCGGAGGCTCGTCGCAGCGTCGTAAGGTAAACTACGGAAGCAACCTCAGGGTAAGGATAAAACTGACGTTGGAAGAAATTGCCATCGGTGTGGAGAAAAAGATTAACGTCAACAAATATGTAACCTGCACCGACTGCAAAGGTACAGGTGCCAAAGGAGGAAGTTCTTATAAGACATGTTCTACCTGCAACGGCAGAGGCCATGTGGTGAGTGTTACTAACACCTTTCTCGGACAAATGCAAACTACCTCAACCTGCCCTACGTGCGGTGGCGAAGGGCAGTCAATTACTGAAAAATGCACTTCGTGTTTCGGCAACGGTATCATTAAAGGGGATGAAGTGATTAGCATAAAAATTCCTGCCGGCGTGGCCGAAGGCATGCAACTGTCGGTAAGCGGCAAAGGCAACGCCGCCGCTCGTGGCGGATATCCGGGCGACCTTATCGTGCTAATTGAAGAAATACCACATCCCGATTTGCACCGCGACGGCAACAACCTCTTGTACACTCAATACATTAGTTTCCCTGAGGCCGTGCTGGGTGCTAATGTTGAAATCCCCACACTGGAGGGCAAAGCAAGGGTGAAAATTGAACCGGGAACACAGTCGGGAAAAATTTTGAAACTCAAAGGGAAAGGTCTGCCTTCGCTGAATTATCACGGACGCGGTGACCTGCTCGTCGGCATCAATGTGTGGACTCCACAGCATTTATCGAAAGAAGATAAAAATATGATCGAAAAAATGATGCATCTGGAAAATTTCAAACCCGAACCAGATAAAAAGGATAAGAACTTTTTTGAGAAAATGAAAGAATTCTTTCAGTAAGCGGATTTCAGTCAATAGTTAACGGTTGTAGTTGTAAATAATTTGATATACGATAAAAATGAACGTGCTTGAAACCCGTAATAT
>JAGNBV010000024.1 GCA_018004645.1 Bacteroidales bacterium | reverse complement strand
TGTTCAGTCCGGCATCGTTGGTGGTAGCTCTTACATAGGTCCCCTTGCCTGCAGCCGCCACCTGCTGAAGCATTGTTTCGTTAAGTTTGGTCACTACGGTATTACCTGAGTTATCTTTTTTGTATTCTATGTTAAATCCCGACATGCTCACCGGTATGGGTGCCCCGGCGGAGGATCCTATTCCTATGGTATAGGTCAGCAGCCCGTCGTTGGCGGCTGCACGCGCTGCCTCAATGGCATCGTCTTCGTGGTTTTCGCCATCAGAAATTACAATGATGACTTTTTTGTTTTTGCTGTTTTTGTCGAATGATACCCTGGCGAGGTTTATGGCTTCGCCAATGGCGGTGCCCTGTGCCTGCATAATATCGGGATTTGCTTCCGAGGCCAGCATCTTGGCTGCGGCATAGTCGGTGGTTACCGGCAGCAGCACCTGTGCTTTACCTGCAAAGACAATTATTCCGATCTGGTCGTCTTCAAATTTATCAACAAGTTTTGTGATAGCCATTTGCGACCGCACGATACGGCTGGGCTTGATATCCTGAGCCAGCATGCTGTTGGAGATGTCGAGGGCGATGATGATATCCAGGCCTTTTCTTTTTACCGAACTCATTTTTGAACCGATTTTCATGTTAATCACGGCGAAAACCAGCATGGCCAATGCCAGCATGAGCAGCACAAATTTTACTACAGGCCTGAAAGTCGAGTGGTCAGTGAGGATACGTTGCACCACGCCGGTATCGCCGAACTTTTGCATGGTATTTTTCTTCCAGCGTAACATCAGCAAAAACAGTACGATACATACCGGGATAAGTATCAGCAGGCTTAATAATATGAGGTGATCAAATGCAACCATAGCCGTATCAGGGTATTTTTTTGAAAACAGTTAAACGCAGAACAATCTCCAGTACCAGCAGTCCCAATGCTGCCAGGATAAATACAAAATATTCGTCTTTTTTGTTTTGAAAACGGGTAACATCAATTTTCGATTTCTCCAGTTTATTTATTTCATCATAAATTTCTTCGAGTTTCTTTTTGTTGGTCGCCCTGAAATATTTTCCTCCTGTCATTTCGGCTACCTGCTGAAGCAATTTTTCATCAATTTGCACATCAATATTCTGATACTGTATGCCGAAAGACGTTTGGAAAGGGTAGGGCGCCTTTCCCATTTTTCCTACGCCGATAGTATAGACCCTGATGCCAAATTTTTTAGCAATTTCCGCTGCAGTGAGCGGATCGAGCGACCCGGTATTGTTGATACCATCTGTAAGCAGTATAATTACTTTACTTACAGCTTTACTTTTTTTGATGTGGAATACAGAAAGGCCCAGGCCATCTCCCAGGGCAGTGCCATCGGTTATCATACCGCTTTTTACCTGGCTGAAAAATGATTTCAGTACGGTGTGGTCAACAGTGAGCGGACATTGCAAAAATGACTCCCCGCTGAAAATTACCAGGCCGATGCGGTCGTCGGGGCGGCCGTCAATAAACTGCATGGCTACCTCTTTGGACGCTTCCAGTCGGTTGGGTTTGAAATCTTCGGCAAGCATACTGCCCGAGATGTCTAAGGAGATAAGGATGTCTATTCCCTCCACCCTGATGTCGCTTTTGTCTAGGCTGCTTTGTGGCCGTGCAATGATGAAAATCAGGAGGGCAATGAGCAGCATACGCAGAATGAAAGGCAGATGTATCAGCCGCTGCCTGAGTGTGGGAGGGATGTTCTCAATTCCAGCAGCAGACGAATAACCAATATCAGAGGTGCTGTTTTTGTGTTTATAAAAATAATGTATTATCAGAAGCGGGATGATGATCAGCAACAGCAGATACCACGGTTGTGCAAGATATATGTATAGTATGCTGAGTAACATTTCTTATTCAGTTTTTGGTTCTTCTTGAGGTTTCTGGCTATTGGGTTCGATAGTTGTACCGGCCTGAGCAGTAGCACTGGCTTTTGGCCTGGTGTTTTCCACAAACAGCACGCCGTTTTTCAGGCTTTGGTCGTGTTCGTCGGGCAGCGGGTTAAACTTTGCAAATTTTACCATATCTGCCAGGGTGAGTATTTTTTCCATTCTGTTTATCTCTTCCTGAGGTAACTGTGCCGCTTTTAGCGATGCAATGACGTCGGAAGTTATCATTTCCATGGCTTCCACCTGAAATTGTCCTTCCATATAGGTGCGGAGGATATCGGTCAGCCCGGAGTGAAATTCCTTGGTTTTGCCACTTTGCCAAAGTTTTTGTATGCGTAAGGCTTCCAGCTCGGTGAGGGCTTTTTCATAAGGAGGTATTTTGGGTTTTTGTGGCAACTGTATGATGGGTTCTTTTCTTCTGAGTTTGTGCCATACATATATTACGATACCGGTGATCAACAATACGGCAAACCCGAGCAACGCCCAGGGCAGTATTTCGCGCCAGGTCAAGGGTTCGCCGAGAGGCATTTTTATGTCTTTGAATTCCTTGGTGGTGTCAACAGACACTGTGTTAACATAAAGCATTATCGGATTGGTGCTGGCGTAATACGTGGTGGTGTCGTTGGCCTGCCGGTAAGAGAACACCATTGGAGGTATCACAAAAGTCCCCGAGTCGAATGATGAAATGTATAAGGTTTGTGAAAATGTGGTAAACTTTTTATCGGCAGAGACGGCGGTGTCCATTTTGGTGCGCGACACTACTTCCACTTCTTTGGTCAAGGTGTCGGCAATAACGGGCATTAAAGGAGTGGCTGCACTGGGAAATGTGAATTTGTAACTATATTTTACCTGGTCACCGATAAGTATATTGTTGGAATCGATGGAGGCGACGGCTTCGGGCTTTTGGGCAAAAACAGCCGCCGGCAGCCCGATGAGGAGCAGTATGACAAAAAAATCCGATAACCTTAATCCCGGTTTCATACCCTTAATATCTTGATTCACGTTTTTTAAATAATTTGATCAGCGGTTTGGTAAAGTCCTCGTCGGTGTTTACTTTGGCAACGTCTATGCGGCTTTTCACAAAAATGTCGTGAAGCATTTTTTCATGTTGCTGCCACCGGTATTTGTGTGTTTCCTGAAACTCTTTGCCCGACGTGTCTACCCAATAGGTCTGGTTGCTCTCGAAGTCCCTGATTTTCATGAGGCCTGCCCGGGGTAGTTCGCTTTCGCGTTTGTCCACTATTCTGATACCTATGAGGTCGTGCTTGCGGGAGGCAATTTTTATGGCATCCTGAAAACCGGTATCCATAAAGTCGGTGATCAGGAAAGCCGTGCACCGTTTTTTTATTGCATTGGTCAGAAAACGCAGGGGTTCTGAAAGTTTAGTGCCGCAACTTTGCGATTTAAAAGTAACCAGTTCGCGGATGATGCGCAATATGTGGGCCGTGCCTTTTTTGGGCGGGATAAACTTTTCTATCCGGTCGCTAAAAAATACCACGCCCACTTTGTCGTTGTTTTGTATGGCTGAAAATGCCAGCACAGCGGCTATTTCCGTGATTTTTTCGGTTTTCAGCATTTGCTGTGTGCCAAAATAATTCGATCCGCTGACATCTATAAGGAGCATCACCGTAAGTTCCCTTTCTTCTTCAAACACCTTCACATAGGGATGGTCAAACCTGGCGGTAACATTCCAGTCGATAGAGCGTATGTCGTCACCGTAGTTGTATTCGCGCACTTCGCTGAATGCCATACCGCGGCCCTTAAAGGCACTATGGTACTGTCCTGAAAAAATCTGGTTGGTTAGTCCACGCGACTTAATCTCAATTTTTCTGACCCGTTTAAGTAAATCTGCTGTTTCCACTTTCAACTAGCTACTTTTATCTTTTATCTTCCAATGCTCCGATCCGCCGTTGCGAACCAATCCCCCATCTGATTCCGTTATTCATCAAAACTATCATCTTTCCCCACTTCCTAATCCCCCAATCTCTCAATCTCTCAATCTCTCAATCTCTCAATCTCTCAATCTCTCATTTCCTCATTTCCTCAATCAACTCAATTAACTCACTTCCTCATTTCCTCAATCAACTTAATTAACTATCTTCCCCATTTCCTCATTCACTCAATTAACTTAATTAACTAATTCTCTCAATCTCCTAATCTCCTAATCTCTCCCTTCTTCACTTCCTCAATCAACTTAATTAACTCATTTCCTTGTTTCCTCTTTCCCCTTTTCCCTTTCCATCCTATGGCACTTCAACACTATTCAGAATCTCATTAATAATCTCTTCTGTTGTAATATTTTCGGCTTCGGCTTCGTATGTCAGGCCAATACGGTGGCGTAACACGTCGTGGCACACAGCCCTGATGTCTTCGGGATACACGTAACCTTTCCGTTTGATAAAGGCATAGGCTTTGGCGGCCAACGCCAGATAAATGCTTGCACGGGGCGATGCTCCATAGCTGATAAGACCCTGGAATTTTTTCAGGTTGTATTTGTCGGGGTAGCGGGTAGCAAACACAATATCGGTAATATAGTTTTCGATTTTTTCGTCAATATATACCTCCCGCACTATGGCCCTAGCCTTGATGATATCGTCGGTTTTAATGATAGGGCTGGTGGTGGCGGTTTTGTTACCGATATTTTGTCGCATGATAAGTTTTTCTTCTTCTTTGCTTGGATAGCCGATGACGACTTTCAGCATGAAGCGGTCCACCTGGGCTTCGGGCAGGGGATAAGTGCCTTCCTGTTCGATAGGATTTTGAGTAGCCAGCACAAGGAAAGGCTCGGGCAGTTTAAAGGTGGTATCACCGATGGTAACCTGGCGTTCCTGCATGGCTTCCAGCAAGGCGCTCTGCACCTTAGCCGGTGAACGGTTGATTTCATCGGCCAGGATGAAGTTGGAGAAAACAGGGCCCTGACGTACATTAAATTCTTCTTTTTTCTGGCTGTAAACCATGGTGCCAACCAGGTCGGCAGGGAGCAGGTCGGGTGTAAACTGTATGCGGTTAAACTTGGCGTCAATGGCACTGGCCAGCGATTTTATGGCCAGGGTTTTTGCCAGGCCGGGAACTCCTTCCAGCAAAATGTGGCCGTTTGACAGCAAGCCGATGAGCAGGCGCTCTACCATGTGTTTTTGTCCTACGATCACTTTCGACATTTCCATGCTAACCATGTCAACAAATGCGCTCTCGCGCTGAATACGATCATTAAGCTCTCTGATATCAATTATTTCCTGCATAATGGTATGTTTTTTTAGGGCACAAAATTAAAATCCTTACAAAAATTATTTCAAGTAAAATATTGTTAAAAAATGTTAATGTAAGCCTGAAACAGGCACCATATACAACTCATTTTTTTCTGATTTATTATATCAGGAAAAAATTTTTTTAAATACACAGGCTTTTATAACTTTGTGCATCAAAATATTCGGGCAAAAAACCTTTAAATCAATCCAAATGATAAAAAAAATTCTCTTTTCATTAGTCGCATTTGCTTTGTGTATTCATGCCGAAGCGCAATGGACAAACAAGACTATGGTTTTTGAAACGCTTTCCCGAAGCTACCGTGTTTACAAGTCTCCGAACTATAATCCTTCCGTGCCGGCTTCGCTGGTGATTACCCTGCATGGGCTGGGCGACAACATGACAAATTTCAGCCAGCTGGGATTTAATTATATTGCCGATACGGCCAACATCATTGTAGTATGCCCTCAGGCGGTCAATGATCCTTTGGTGGCTGCGGTGTTTGGTTACGGAACAGCCTGGAATTCGGGAGCGGGAATGTATTATAGCGGCAATTGGTATTTTCCAAATTCAAGTGTCAACGACATAGGTTTTATCCATGCCCTGGTTGATTCGGCCCGTGCCAGTTATTCTATTGATCCTTCACGCATGTATATCTGTGGATTCTCGATGGGAGGATTTATGACCGAGCGCATGGCCTTGCAGTCAAACCTTGATTTTGCAGCTTTTGCTTCAATGTCGGGAACGATAGGAGCAGGCATTAGTACCTATAATCCCGGGCGATCGGTTCCTATTGCACATTTTCATGGTACTGCTGATTCTACCGTTTATTATGTCGGTAATCAGTTTGGCATAGATCCCGATTCATTAATTCGTTTCTGGGTTGTGAACAATGGCTGCAATCCGGTTCCTGATTCTACCGGGTTTGCCGATACGGCCGCTGACAGTATCACCGTGGATAAATTTTCCTTTACCGGCGCCGGCCCTGACAATGAGGTGCTGTTTTACCGGATGAACGGCGCCGGCCATGAAGTGTTATATGAACCGGATAATGATATGACCGAAATACTTGAAATCTGGAAGTTTTTCAGACGGCATCAAAATGCTACGGCCTCGGTTGCCGAGCAGGTTTTTCAAAACGATATTTTTGTGTATCCCAATCCTGCTGCTGATTTTATCAATATCATCCTCCCCGAGACTGTTGGGAAAACAACCGTGGAACTGTTTACACTGCAAGGGACACTGGTATATTCCGCAACACCGGCCGGACAGTTTCATCATATCCCATTGCAATCCAGTGTGTTTCGCAACGGCATGTACCTGCTCAGGGTGAGCGGTCCCGGCGTCAATCTTGCCCGCCGCCTGGTTGTTCAGCATTAAAAGGGTTGTTATCTTTTTGAAATCCAGGGTGTTTAATAATATTCTGGATTTTTTTTTGATATGAAAAATAATTAATTTGGATTTTTATAGTTAAAATTATGGCCGGATATGTAACAAAAATAAATTTCGGAAGTCCTATTGTGCGATCATATAAATACTAAAATGAACTACATTAAAAAAATTGTCTTACTGTTTTTGTTACTGGGTGCTGGAACCCTTTATGCCCAGACACCGGGACGCGTTACCATCAAGGGTGTGATAAAAGATAAAGATAATAATGAGGCTGCTTTTGCTACCGTAATGTTGCTTAGCCCAAAAGACTCCACGCTGCAAAATTTTACTCAAAGCAACGAACATGGCGGATTTGCATTTAATAATGTAAGAAATACGGCCTACCTGCTGAAAGTTTCTCATATCAGTTTTTTGCCGCTGCAGCAATACCTGGCGCCTGCCAATACCAGCATCAACGACCTGGGTACCGTATCCATCAAACCTATCGCCAAGGAGCTTTTTGAGGTTGTTATACGCGAAGCCAAAGCCCCTTTATCTATCAGAGGCGATACGATCGAATACGATGCCACCACCTTCAGAGCGCCTCCGGGCTCTTCCGTTGAAGACCTGTTGCGGCGGCTGCCCGGTATCGAAGTGGATGCTTCGGGGAATCTGAAATCGCAGGGCAAAGACGTAAAAAGGGTATATGTGGACGGGAAAACTTTTTTTGGTGATGACCCTGCAGGAGCAACAAAAAATCTCGATGCCAATGCGGTGTCCAAGGTGCAGGTGTTTGACGAAAAGTCGGAACAGGCACAGCTCACCGGTGTGGATGACGGTGTGAAAGAAAAAGCCATGAACCTCGAGTTGAAAGATGAGTTTAAAAAAGGTAATTTCGGTAAAGTTACTGTAGCCGGCGGCGCCAATGAAGAAGGGGTACTACGGTGGGCAGGACGTGGCAATTTTAACCGTTTTGATAAAAAATCACAACTATCGTTTATTGGCTATGCCAACAATATAAATGAAACCGGTGTCAATTGGGAAGACTACAGTGAGTTTAAGGGACAATCCACCTTCGACCGTTACGATAACGGCGATTTTGGCTTCAGCTCAGGCAGGGGAAGATATTTTTATATGACCGAGGACGACTCTCCAATTAGCTATTTCGACGGACGTGGATTCACTAAAAACTATGGCGGCGGAGCAAATTATAACTTCGATAACAAAATCACCAAGTTCAATGTCTCTTATTTCTACAAAAATAACCAACAGGAGTACGACCAGTTTGACTATAAGGAAACTTTCTTTCAGGATAGCTCCTATTTTAATAACGACACCACGGATTATTCCGACACAAGACAAAGTCACACCATTGCGGCTCGTATCGAACAGAATATCGATTCCAACAATGTGTTGATTGTCAAGGCTAATTTCAGGTACAATATCACCGGCAGAAACAACCTGAAGACAAGTTTTTATTTCGATGGCGCTAATGAGATTATCAACAACCTGCTTACCAATAATGCATCGGATATCAATTCCTGGAAACTTAACAGTACTGCCATCTATAGACATAAGTTCAAAACAAAAGGGCGTTCCTTTGCCGTTAGTGCCGCCTATAACATTAACCCCGGCAACGAAAATGAAAAATACTATTCGCGCAACATTCGCTTCATCCCCTCTTACGAGGAAGTGCTGCATCGCTACTCTGACAGAGATTACAACAAACAACAGATAAAATCCAGCCTGCTGTACACTGAGCCGCTGTCGAAGAAGTTTTTTATGGAAGTGTTCTACAACTTTAACACCTCAAGCAATAAGGTAAACCGCCAGATTACGGACGCCATACACAGCGAAATACGGATCGACAGCCTGAGCGTTTATTATACCAACAAAGTGATGATCAACCGCCTGGGAACTGATTTTCGCTATTCCTACAACGGGCTGAATATCATGCTGGGCGTTGCCGGACAATACCTGACACTGAACGGGAAGTATGCCGTGGACGAAAACATGCCATTGATTACCGACCCTATTGAAAAAGATTATTGGAGCCTGTGCCCCAAATTCAATATTTCATATGAATTTCCAAACAATATGTGGCTTGAGTTTGATTACGGGTATGATGTAACCGAGCCTTCGTTTGATTATTTGCAGCCGGTACCCAGCGTATCCAATCCTCTTTATCGCACGGTGGGCAATATCAACCTGAAACCCGAACGTACCCACAATTTTGAGTTGGATTACAATTATTATAATCCGGCTACTTTCTCGCATGCCGGTATCAGCGCACAATACAGTTATTGCGCCAACAAAATTTCGTATAATCAAAACATGGTGTGGCTCGATTCGCTGGGAATAGTAACCGTATCTGCACCGGAGAATAATTCGGAGTCACATAGTATTAATTCCTGGGCATGGTTTGGTTATCCGATAATAAAAACAAAATTTACCAACGACTGGAGTGTGGGCTTCAATTATGATAACTATGGCTCTTTTGTTAATGAGGTTTTCAACCAAAATCACCAATACCGTTATAATCTGAACACTTCGTTCAGCATCACCCCCATCCAGCAGCTTGTAATTGCTTTGTCGGGAAGGGCTTCGCTGGCCGATGCCCGCCTGTCGATGAATTCGGAACGCAACCAGTTTTCGCAGACCTATAAAGCCGGATTATCAGTAAAATGGCAGTTTTTGACGAAAACATTTTTTGAAAGTAATTTTGATTATGAGTTTTACCGAAACTCACTTTATGGATACGAAAAGAATATTCCTGTCCTCAACGCCTCGATACGTCAGCTTATCGGAAAGAAAAACCATTTTGAAGTACGGGTGGCCGCTTTTGATATTTTCAATCAACGGCAATATGTGCAGCAATTTTCTTATCAAAACTATTACGGGCGCAGTGTGGCCGAAACGCTTGCACGATATTTTATGCTAAGCGTTAGTTACAATATCAAGGGATACGAAACGAAAATTAAAAAAGACAGGCATTTCTGATAATCAACATAATCAATACCGTATGAAAAAAATTCTCTTAGCAATAGCTTTTCTTGCCTTTTTCGGAGTGTGTTTTAAAAGTTTCGGGCAGCAAGCAGGCAAAATAAAATACCTCACTACCTATAACTGGGTAAAGATGCTTAACGCCTGCGACTACCTGAGCAAAGAAAGCAAAGAACGAACGGCTTATATGTGGGGCAACCGGTCGGAATGGAAGATATATAGTATTTTATATTTTTCGGATACTCAATCACGTTTCGAGGATTCTGAGGAAAGTCCCGATGGCGATCGCGGCGGGTACCAAGGCAGAAAAGAAACGTTTTTTATGATTCATAATTTTAAAGATCAGACTTATGTGCATGCGTTGGAAATGCTTGGAAAAACTTACCTGATCTCCGATTCCCTGAAAATGCCCGACTGGAAAATCAAGAACGACCTGAAAGAGGTGGCCGGCCATGTGTGTATGAATGCCACGCTGAAGGATACCCTTCGCGGACAGAAAATCGTGGCCTGGTTTGCCCTGGATATGCCGGTACAGGCTGGCCCCGACCGGTTTTTCGGATTGCCCGGAATGATACTCGAAGTGGATATTAACAATGGTGCTGAAGTACTGACTGCCGAAAAAATTGAAAATGTTTCACTGACTAATGAGTTTGAATTACCCAAAAAACTCAAAGCCAAAAAACTCAATGGCACTGAGTACATGGCTATTCTCAAAAATTTCTATGAAGACAAACGCAAGGCCGAAGAATTTCCATGGGGCGTCAGGTATTGATTTCGGTGTGTATAACAGGTCGGGTTGACCCCATCAAAGGAAATTCCCGGAACCACCAATCATTTGCGGATTCTCCGGGTTTCTTTTGGCGGACCGAAGAATATGGGTGTTTTACTTGAATTTTTCGGCTGGGCAGAAGCAGCAGGCAGATATCAAAGTGAGGAGGCCGGCCGTGTTACTATACCATCTGCCAACTTTCACGGCAAGGCATAAGCCGAAAAAAATTTCCACACATCACCTTCGGGTAATGGTGCCTGTACAGATACACGTTCCCGGCTTACCGGATGTATAAAATCAATTTTCACGGCATGCAAACATATCGATCCATCGCGGTTGCTGCGGTCAAAGCCGTATTTGAGGTCGCCTTTGATAGGACAACCTAAGGCCGCCAATTGGGCGCGTATCTGATGGTGGCGGCCGGTCATCAGGTCGATTTCCAGCAAAAAATATTGATCGCTGTTGCCAATCATGCGGTAACAAAGCTCGGCCAACTGAGCATTTTCAACTGGTACGTGATATACCACACTTTTGTTTTGTTTCGGGTTTCTTAAAAGATATTGCGAAAGTACACCGGCATCCTGCGGTGGCTTGTTTTTAACGATAGCCCAATATGTTTTTTTTAATTCGTGTTTTTTCAACATCTCGTTCAGGCGCACTAGGGCTTTGCTGGTTTTTGCAAAAACCACCGTGCCGCTCACCGGACGGTCGATGCGGTGTACAACACCCAGAAAAGCTTCACCGGGCTTGTGGTATTTTTGTTTTAAAAACAATTTTATTGCCAACTCCAGCGAATCATCGCCCGACAGGTCAGGCTGAACCAATTGTGATGGTTTTTTATTGATGATTATCAGGTGGTTGTCTTCATACAAAATTTGCGAGGCAATATCAAACGACATGGTTAATATTGCTCTTTTTCGTTTGGGAAATCTCTTGATTTCACATCCTTGATATACGCCGTAACGGCTCCAAGCACTTCTTCCTGGAGGTTATGGTAGCGACGCAGAAAACGCGGCGAAAACTCCATATTCAGTCCCAGCATATCGTGCAATACCAGCACCTGTCCGTCTACTTCTCCGCCTGCACCAATACCTATTACAGGGGTTTTTACTTCGCGGGTAACCTGTGCGGCTAATTTGGCGGGAATTTTTTCCAGAACTATCCCGAAACACCCAACCTCATCAAGCAGGCGGGCATCCTCTATCAGTTTCTGGGCTTCTTTTTCTTCGGTGGCACGCACCACGTAAGTCCCGAATTTATGGATGGACTGTGGCGTAAGCCCCAGATGCCCCATCACAGGTATGCCTGCCGAGAGTATCCTTTCCACCGATTCAAGCACTTCGCGTCCGCCTTCCAGCTTTACTGCGTCGGCTCCTGTTTCTTTCATTATCCTGATAGCCGATGACAAGGCTTCCATGGAATTTCCCTGATACGTGCCAAACGGAAGGTCAACAACTACCAGGGCGCGCGTTACACCCCGCATTACCGAGGCGGCATGATATATCATCTGGTCGAGCGTTATGGGCAGGGTGGAAGAGTGCCCGGCCATCACGTTCGATGCCGAATCTCCCACCAGAATGATGTCAATTTCAGCTGCATCAAGAATTTTAGCAAAAGAAAAATCATAGGCCGTGAGCATGGCAATTTTTCTTCCGCGCAATTTCATTTCACGCAACACGTGAGTGGTAATCTTGGCAATTTTTGCTGGTTCTGTGGTCATAATTTTGGATTATTTTATTGCAAAGTTACCAAATCATATAATAAATCCGCACTTTCATTGTTTTTTTATACGATAATTTAATAATATAGCACTCTTTCGGCCAAAATTGTTACTTTTGTGTCAAATTAATCAACAATATGCGTAAAGCAATTCTTCCTGTTCTCCTTATTTTATCATTGTTTTTAAATTCTTGTAAGACCGATTTTGACATCAATGCCGAGAAAAAAGATATCGCTATCGTTTATGGCTTGTTAGACCAGACACAACCGGTGCAATATGTTAAAATCACCAGGGCCTTTCTGGGCGAAGGCAATGCCATTGAAATGGCTTCCGATGCGGCTTTGAGTTCTTATGGAAACGACCTGGAAGTTACCATTACGCAGATTTCAAACGGCAACGAAGTCAACACCTTTGTCCTCGAAAAAACAACCATCGCCGACAAAGATTCAGGGATGTTTTATTATCCTGCACAGGATGTTTATCGTTTTATTCCCGGCCAGCAACTTGCCGCTGCTGACTCGTTCCGTCTCAAAATCAGGAATCTGGTTACCGGCAATCAGGTTACCGCTGCCACCAACCTCATTCACGACTTTTCCATCATGAAGCCTTCCTACAACCCCGAAAACCCCCTGCTCGGTTTGGTGGGCTCTAATCTTGCCTATAACACCCTGGAAGCTTCCTGGAAATCAGGCAAAAACGGACGCGTTTACGAACCCTGGTTCCGTTTTCATTATCGCGAGGTGAACCTCACCACACATGATACTACTGATAAATTTGTGGATTGGCACCTGAGCACGGTAAAATCCGAAACGCTCAAGGGCGGTGAAACCCTCCTGACCAACTATAATTCAGAAGATTTCTATCGCCGTGTGGCTGCCGAGGTCCCGGTTGATTACAATGTGGTCCGTCTCATCGGTATGGTGGATTTCGTTATTTCTGCCGGTGCCGACGAATTGAGCATTTATATCGACCTTAACAAACCATCGAACAGCATTATTCAGGAAAGACCGCTCTATACCAATATCGGCAACGGCCTCGGAATTTTTTCTGCACGCTACACCAAAAAACTTACCTATAACCTTACCTCTTTTTCAATCGATAAACTTATGCACGGTGAATACACCTCAGAGCTTAATTTTCAATAATTAAAAAAAATTTCCTTTAATTTTGTTTTCATAAAAAATAATTTTGTACTTTTGCACTCCAATTTAATATCAAAGAAAAATGTATCTAACAAACGAAGTAAAGAAAAATATCTTCAAACAATACGGGAAATCAGAGTTTGACACAGGATCAGCTGAAGGACAGATTGCATTGTTTACACTTAGGATTCAGCACCTTACCGAACACCTCAAAAAAAATGATAAAGACAGCTTTACCCGCAGATCGCTGGTGCGTCTTGTCGGTAAAAGAAGGTGCCTGCTCGATTACCTCAAAGACAGAGATATTAATCGTTACAGGGCAATCATTAAAGAACTCAAAATAAGGAAATAAATACCATCACGTTGAAAAAGGCAATGCAAATTGCCTTTTTTTATTTAAAGAGGCATATTAAAATTTAAAGAGGCATATTAATTAAAAAAAACTAAAAATTATGAATGGAATAAATAAATCGTTTGATATAGGCGATGGAAGAATGATAAATCTGGAAACCGGCAAACTTGCCAAACAGGCAGACGGTTCGGTAGTAGTAAAAATGGGCGATACCATGTTGCTGGCAACAGTGGTGTCAAAAAAAGAAGCCGGCGAAAATGTTGACTTCATGCCCCTCTCTGTTGATTACCAGGAAAAATACGCAGCCACTGGCCGTTTCCCGGGAGGTTTCTTCAAACGCGAAGCCCGCCCCTCGGAATATGAAATATTGGTGTCGCGCCTTATCGACAGAGCTTTGCGGCCCCTCTTCCCCGATGACTATCACGCTGAAACACAAGTATTGGTAACTCTGATATCCGGAGATAAAGAATGTATGCCCGACGCCCTGGCATGCCTGGCAGCTTCTACAGCCCTTACCATATCCGACATCCCTTTCAACGGACCAATCTCCGAAGTGAGAGTGGGAAGAATCGATGGCAAATTTGTTGTTAACCCCAGTACCTCCGACATTTTATTATCTGATTTTGACATCATGGTGGCTGCCTCTATGGACAACATCGTGATGGTGGAAGGCGAAATGAAAGAAGTTTCTGAAAACGACCTCCTCGAGGCACTCAAATTTGCTCACGAAACTATACGTATCCAGTGCCGCGCTCAGCTCGAACTGGCCGCCATGATTGAAAAATCAAAAGCCAAACGCGAATACTGCCACGAAACCAACGACGAAACACTGAAAGAAAACCTCAGAAACTTCGCCTATCAGAAAATTTATGATGTTGCCAGCCAGGCAACCCTCAAACACGAACGCACCGAAGCTTTCGAAAAAATCAAAGCCGATTTTATTCTTACTATCCCCGAAGAAGAACGTGCTGCCAAAGAAGCTATGGTCAACAGGTATTATTTTCAGGTGGAAAAAGAAGCCGTTCGTAACATGATGCTCAACGACAGAAAACGTCTCGATGGCCGTAAACTCGACCAAATAAGACCTATCTGGTGCGAAGTGGATTACCTGCCCGCAGCCCACGGATCCTCCATTTTTACACGCGGGGAAACACAGTCGCTCACCACCGTTACCCTGGGTACCAAACTTGACGAGCAGATTATCGATGGCGTGATTTTCGACGGAAAAAACAAATTTATGCTCCACTATAATTTTCCGCCTTTCTCCACCGGAGAAGTGAAAATGATGCGCGGAACAGGCCGCCGCGAGATAGGCCACGGCAACCTCGCACACCGGGCACTTAAAAATATGATTCCCTGGGGCGAAGAAAATCCCTATACCATTAGAATAGTATCCGACATCCTCGAATCAAACGGATCCTCCTCCATGGCTACCGTCTGCGCCGGCACCCTGGCACTGATGGATGCCGGAGTAAAACTTAAAAAACCCGTGTCTGGCATTGCTATGGGCCTCATCAGTGGCAGCGAAGGAAAATATGCTATCTTGTCCGACATCCTAGGCGACGAAGACCATCTCGGCGACATGGACTTTAAAGTTACCGGTACCCGCGATGGCATCACAGCCTGCCAGATGGATATCAAAGTTGATGGCCTGTCGTATGAAATACTTTCCGAAGCCCTCAGCCAGGCTCGCGCAGGACGTTTTCATATACTTGGGGAAATGGAAAAAACAATTTCTGTGCCCCGTGCCGACTATAAACCCCATGTGCCCCGCATAGTGCAAATGACTATCCCTAAAGAATTTATCGGTGCTGTTATTGGCCCGGGCGGCAAAATCATTCAGGAAATACAGAATTCTACCGGTGCTACTATTGTCATCGAAGAAGAAGGTGAACTCGGAATCGTGGACATCGTTTCCAGCGATAAGGAATCTACCGACAAAGCTATCAATTGGATCAGGAAAATTGTTGCTGTCCCCGAAGTGGGAGAGGTATATACCGGAAAAGTCCGTAACCTCCAGCCTTTTGGCGCCTTTATCGAGATACTCCCCGGAAAAGACGGTTTGCTCCACATTTCTGAGATTGACTGGAAACGTACAGAAGACGTGGAAAAAGTTTTCAAAATTGGTGACGAAGTGCAGGTAAAACTTATCGAAATAGACAAAAAAACCGGCAAACTGAAATTGTCACGAAAAGCCTTATTGCCTAAACCTCCCCAGCAACAATAAGCAGGAAAACTTTTCTTCATTTTCAGGCAACCTTTTTTTATACACAGCTGTCTTTAATAAGATAGAGGTAAACGATTGGTGCAGTTTTATTTGCATACGTTGATTATCACTAAGGATTTGGCGATAAATTTATTTAAAGATAAATTTTATGAGACAGCTAAAGATAGTTAAACAGGTTACCAACCGCGAAACGGCTTCCTTAGACAAATATTTGCAGGAAATTAGTAAAGTGGAACTCATATCCCCTGAAGAGGAAGTGATATTGGCTCAACGCATTAAGCAAGGCGACCAGGCAGCCCTGCATAAGCTGACAAGGGCAAATCTGCGCTTTGTAGTATCTGTGGCCAAGCAATACCAAAACCAGGGCCTCAGCCTCCCCGATCTCATCAACGAAGGGAATGTAGGCCTGATAAAAGCCGCACAACGATTTGACGAAACCAAAGGGTTTAAGTTTATCTCATATGCGGTGTGGTGGATACGGCAATCCATTCTGCAGGCCATCGGCGAACAATCTAGAATTGTTCGTTTGCCATTAAACAAAATAGGTACCTTAAACCGCATCAACAAAGCTTACACCCTTTTTGAACAGGCCAATCAGCGCGAACCTAACTCCGACGAGATTGCAGAAATTCTCAATGTGTCCGAAACAGAAATAAAAGACTCGTTACGTAACAGCGGCAAACACATATCCATGGATGTCCCTATCGTCCCCGATGAAGATACCACCATGATGGACACCCTCAAAACCGATGAACTGTTTGGTCCCGATACAGGATTGATACTGGATTCGTTACGTATTGAAATTGAAAGGGCTTTTTCTACCCTTACTTTACGGGAAGCAGAAATTCTCCGGTACTCTTTCGGGCTGAAAGGAAACCTTCCGCTCACACTTGACGAGATAGCCCGGAAATTTGACCTGACGCCGGAACGTGTCCGCCAAATCAGGGAAAAATCAATTCGTAAACTGAAAATCACTTCTCGTAGCAAAAATTTAAAATCTTATCTGGGTTAATCAGGCTTTAGTTTGTATATTTGTCTGAACAAAAATTTGACTAATGGCCTGTAAACTCTCCCCCTCTATTCTATCTGCTGATTTTGGCATACTTAAGGAACAGATTGGTATCATCAACGAAAGCAACGCCGACCTTATCCATGTGGACGTAATGGATGGCGTGTTTGTCCCCAATATTTCTTTCGGATTTACCATTTTGGACTCGCTGGTTAAATATGTCCGCAAACCCCTGGACATTCACCTGATGATTGCTGATGCAGACAAATACCTCGAACGTTTTGCAGGATACAAACCCGAATACCTTACCGTACATCTCGAAGCCTGTCCGCACCTGAACAGGACCGTCCAAGCTATCAGATCATTGGGTATTAAAGTTGGCATTGCCCTAAATCCGCATACCCCTGTGTCGATGCTCGACGAAATAATTCCCGAAACGGATCTGGTGCTCGTGATGTCGGTAAATCCTGGGTATGGCGGGCAAAAGTTTATAGCCAGTTCCCTGCAAAAAATACGCAAGACCAAAGCCCTGATAACAGAAAAAAATGCATTTGCGTCCATCGAAGTAGATGGTGGGGTAAATTCTAATAATATAAAACAGTTGATTGAGGCTGGCGCTGACATCATTGTAGCGGGTAACGCTGTTTTTGGTGCAGCCGATATTAAGGAGGCTATTAACGAATTAAAAAGTTGCTGCCTGTAAATTATAAGAACTGTTTTTTTTGGATTTATTTATAGTAATTTCATCAAAAACGAAAGTCTTTTCTCGAATTATGTAAATGAACTAAATGTCAACTTTTTTCTGAAGATGAAATATTGCAAGCAATTGACATTACATGTGTTTGGAGTTTTTTTACTGCAGTTTTTTCTTTATGTGGAAAGTCAGGCGCAACATGTAGTGAATAACGGTGCAGGCATTGTGGTTTCAGATGGTGCTCATGTGGTGATCTGTGGAAGTTTCTTCAACCTCAACGATGGTGTTTCTGACGGAAAATTGGACCTTGATGGAACGGTCATTGTAAAACGTAACTGGATTAACAAAGCCAACAACGAAGTGATGGTTTCTGCTGGTTCCGGCCCTGTGGGAAAGGTGATTATGGATGGTTCTGTCAATCAGTATGTTTCGGGTACGCATTCCACGCTGTTTGAAAACCTGGTTCTGAAAAATGCAAAAAAAACTCTGGATATCACTGGTTGTAAAGTGAACGATACCTTGTTTGTAGATGCTATCCTTGATCTGAACTCCCGCAAAATCAAACTCCTGAGCTCAAACCCTGCTGCGTTAACTCATATCAGCAAATACATACAAAGTGAAACTAACAGCCTCGAAGGACTGGGAGAGGTGGAATGGTATATCGGTCAGGAAACCGGCTCTTATAAACTGCCTTTCGGCAGCGGTTTCGATAGCATGGCCGATGTGTCAGTTGTATTGACTACCACAAGCCCAGGTTCGCCTGCAGGAGGCTCCATCAGTTTTGCAACTTATCCTGTCGTTTGCCAGAATGTTCCTTTGCCTGCGGCAGTCGATCAGCTCGACCGCGGACATGAATTTGTTGCCGACCGTTACTGGTTGGCAGAGCCTTTTTATTCTGATAAACCAGAGGTTGATTTGGTGTTGCAGTACCGCGAGCAGGACATCAATCCGGAGTGCAATAGCGGCTTGAAGGAGATGGAAATGAAAGCTATCCGTTATAATCCGGATATATTCAGCTGGGACGATATGGATCCTGCCGGAACAACAGATGCTGATGCAAATAAGTGTTATGTTGGAAGTGTTTCGCCCGAAAATTTCTTTGGTTCCTGGTGCTTGGTGAGTGATTCCCGGAACTGGGAGATATTCTTTCCTAATGCTTTCACTCCTAATAGCGATGGCACCAATGACTTTTTTTCTCCGATAGGTCAAAACCTGGATAAACTTGAAATAAAGATGTACATTTACGACAGATGGGGAGGCTTGATTTATGAAATGAATACTTTGGACAGCCCTTGGGATGGAAAGCATAGATTGAGCAAAAAATTGTGCCCGCAGGGAATTTATACCTGGGTGTTTTTTGTAAAGGATTTTGACGGGAAAGAATATAATTATAAAGGAATAGTTGCATTGATATAAAAAATAATATAATGAAAACCTATATGCGTTTGATCTTATGGCCAATTTTTATGGTACTTTTAGCGAACACGGTTTTTGCTCAAAACAATGTAGGCATCAATGCCACTGGCGCTCTGCCTCATCCAAGTGCAGCGCTCGACGTGGATGCCAGTGACAAGGGCGTACTGATACCGCGTCTGACCACTTTTCAGCGCCTGTCAATTCCTAATCCTGCTAATGGCTTACTGGTTTACGACACCGATGAGAAATGTGTATTTTACTTTGATCAGACCACTACCTGGTTGTCTTTGTGCGCTGGGCAAGGAATTATCGGTGTAACCGGGGCTACAGGCCCGATGGGTCCGCAAGGTCTTACTGGCCCCCAGGGTGCCCAGGGCATTCAGGGGACTCCTGGTCCTGCTGGCCCCACAGGTCCACAGGGTGTCCAGGGTATTGCAGGAGCTACAGGGCCTGCAGGTTCGGCAGGTGCTACCGGTCCTCAGGGATTGCCAGGGCCAACGGGTGCTCAGGGTCCGCAAGGAATAGCAGGAGTTACGGGCCCTGCAGGTTCGGCAGGTGCTACCGGTCCTCAGGGATTACCAGGGCCGACGGGCGCTCAGGGACCGCAAGGAATAGCAGGAACTACCGGCCCTGCAGGTTTAGTAGGTGCAACCGGCCCTCAGGGATTACCGGGGCCAACAGGCGCTCAGGGTCCGCAAGGAATAGCAGGAACTACGGGCCCTGCCGGTTCAGCAGGTGCAACCGGTCCTCAGGGATTACCAGGACCAACGGGCGCCCAGGGGCCTCAAGGTACAGCAGGAGCAACAGGCCCTCAGGGATTACAGGGGCCAACGGGCACCCAGGGACTGCAGGGAATAGCAGGGGCTACGGGTCCTGCAGGTTCGGCAGGTGCAACCGGTCCTCAGGGATTGCCGGGGCCGACAGGCACTCAGGGGCCGCAGGGAACAGCAGGTGCTACGGGCCCTGCAGGTTCAGCAGGAGCAACGGGTCCTCAGGGATTACAGGGGCCGACAGGCACTCAGGGACTGCAGGGAATAGCAGGTGCTACGGGTCCTGCAGGTTCGGCAGGAGCAACCGGTCCTCAGGGATTACAGGGATCGACCGGCGTCCAGGGACCGCAAGGTATAACGGGGGCTACAGGTCCGGCAGGTGCTCAGGGAATGCAAGGAACTACCGGCCCTACAGGAATTCAGGGGCTGCCTGGTACCACTGGACCGTCAGGAGCAACAGGAGCAACAGGTCCTGTATGCAATGTTACTGCCCATGATTTCAATGCCAACGGAACATCTTTTGTTACAGGTTGTTCGGGACAAATAAATTCGTTAAAGGGAGCGTGGCTTACCACTTTAAATTCCGGACTGAATACTGCAACAAATAAACTTGGCACTACCGATTCGGTACCTATAGATATTTATACCACAAATGTATTACGTGGCAGAATTTCGCCCAAAGGAGAATTTACCTGGGGTGCCACAGGAACACCATTGACCAGGGATTTGTTTTCATCAGTGGCCACTGCCAGTTTCCCATGGGCCATAAACGGCTATACCGGCATCTCTTCCGCATCTGGAGCTATTTATGGTTATGCGAACGGAACAGGAACCAGCGCCATCTCTTGCATTGTGGGTGAATATAACGGCGACCAGTCGGCCGGTGCAGGTGTCAGAGGTAATACCCTGTTTAATGAAGGTAGGGGTGTGCATGGTATGGAAACTTCCTATCTTGGATGGGCCGGGTATTTTGACGGAGATGTATTTACCAGCGGCTCCTATTATCCTTCCGACAAAAAAATTAAAAAGAATATCAAAACTATTGCCGACCCGATAAATAAACTATTGAGTATCAGGGGTATAGAATATGATATGCGGGTGGATGAGTTTCCTGGTTATTCTTTTGATAAAAGACACAAATACGGCGTGGTGGCTCAGGAATTGGAAGAGGTCTTTCCCGATATGGTGGCTGAAAAAAGTATCTTTACCACTAATTGCACCAAAGGCAATACAAAGCCTGTCGAATCTATGAGAATAAAGACCGTTAACTATAGCGAACTTATTCCTGTATTGATTGAAGCGGTCAAAGCACAGCAAGGGATTATTGAGGAGCTTAAGAAAAAAAATGAAGATTTGGAAAAGCGGATTAGGAATCTTGAATAGCACCTTATTAATATTTACGGACCCTGTTCAATTTTAATTCTTTAGATTTTTTCCAAAATATCATATAAAACCCAGATTTTCCAATAGGAGTATTATGAACTCAATGAAGCGTGTGAAATGTTGTGTGCTGAAACTGCCTGCCCCGCATTGAGTGTCGGGGAAAATATGAGTCTTCGGCAGACAGGCCTACATGGAAATTTTACATTTTTTAATTCCATAAAATGGTTGGTCTCTTCGTTGATTTGTTATTGTAGTATTTAAACTTTTGCATAAAAAACCTGAAAGTACTTACTGGTTTTTCTATATAATCATATTCTGATTATTATCCAGTAAAAAATTGTTATTTTGCATCAGTTAAGAAATAGTATATTGCATAGAATTATGAAGAATTCGCCGTTTTTTTGGTTTCTTGTTAAAAATTCTGTAATTGAAAAATCAGAAGCGTTCCCAATGAATTTTTATACATATAGCGGACTGGCAATTCTTTATAAAAATAAAGATATCGATGAAATAAATGCTGAAATCAGAGAACTGATTCGTAAAGGATCCAGAAATCCTTTAGCGATTTATTTGTCAAAAAAAATAAAAATAACCCCTGCTGATCCCATCATATGTTCAGCAACAATTTATCCATTGAACAAACAGCATGAGATTAATAAAAAGTCCGCAATGGCCTGCTTCCCAATTAAGAATTATAAAAAACACACAGATGTAAATAACCATTTATTAAATCAACTTTCCGAATACTTTATTTACAATGGTTTTTTCCCGAATAAGGAGGTTGCTGTCGAAATCATTGATTTCACCCCAGGTGTTTATTCTGCTGATTTTTTTCTTCTTTTACAAAATTTGGGTATCAGGAATTATATTGTGCCATATTCTCAAAAAAATTTCTTGTATATAAAAGAAATAATTCATGAGGTTTGCAATACTCCAATAAATAACACTGCCCCAGAACCTGAACTGATTAATCAATGGCGTATCCGTATTAATGCCCTCGACAAAATTATGATTGATACTTTAGTTAAGCGGATGCAGATCGTCCGTGAAATGGGCAAATACAAAAGGCAAAATAACTTACCATATTTTCAAGCAGAACGCTGGCATGAAATCCTTTCATCGAGAAAGAAAAACGCTAAAGAAGCAGGACTGGATGAACAACTTGTTGAAAAGATTTTCACAGAAATTCACCTCAATAATTTGAAAACGATGCTTGATGATGAAAATTAGGCCAGGCCGTTGTTTTTCATCAAATCTTCGATATCGTTAATTTCTTTTGGTATGGGTTTGCCGAGAACTATATTTCCCGTTTCTGTTACCAGCACATCGTCTTCGATGCGTATGCCGCCAAAGCCAAGGTATTCTTCTACTTTATCGTAATTGATGAATTCGGTGAACTTATTCTCTGACTTCCAAAGTTTAAACAGTTCGGGGATGAAATATATTCCCGGTTCCACTGTCACTACAAAGCCTGGCTGCAGCCGTCTTCCGAAACGCAGGTAGGCCGTGCCAAACTGGTCTATTGGGCGCACTTCTTCGTCGTA
The DNA here is from genome assembly GCA_018004645.1 of Bacteroidales bacterium. Lineage (GTDB taxonomy): Bacteria > Bacteroidota > Bacteroidia > Bacteroidales > CAIWKO01 > CAIWKO01. The sequence goes on along the minus strand of JAGNBV010000024.1, from coordinate 10,167 downwards.
ACCTACGTAAATCTGTCCGATGTCTTCCATATCGTGCACATCCAGACCCATCATGTGTCCCAGGCCATGAGACAGGAAAAAAGCATGTGCACCCTGTCTTACCGCTTCGTCGGTATCGCCCTTCATCAAACCGAGTTTTTTCAGGCCGTCTGCAATGACTTTACAGGCAAGCAAATGAACCTCCTGGTATTTCACTCCGGGCTTGATAGCCGCAATGGCTGCCAGTTGTGAATCCAGCACTATCTGGTAGATTTCTTTTTGTTTTTGCGTGAATGAGCCGCTGACAGGCACCGTGCGGGTGTGATCGGTGGCGTAGTGATCAGGTGTTTCAAAGCCGGCATCTATCAGCAGCAGGTCCCCCTCCTTCATGTGATTGCTGTGATCATGTCCATGCAATATCTCACCCCTGACCGACAATATGGTTGGGAATGATAAAGCCCCATTGTTGGCGCGTGCAATGCCCTCCATTTTTCCGGCTACTTCGTATTCGTAAATGCCAGGTTTTACCATTTTTATGGCTTTGGTAAACATCTCGTAAGCGGTTTCCATGCCTTTTTCAATGGTGCCTATCTCTTCAGGGCCTTTCATACACCGTAGTTTTATTACGGCCTGAATCAGTTCCATGGAGGCATTTTCCTTTAGTTTTTCCGTTGGTATGTCCAGCAACTGGGCCAGAAAAATTTTTGTGTTAGGGTTGTAGGGTGGCAGAAAATGCAGACAGCGGTTTTGTTTTTTTGCTTCCAGGATATATTTTGCGTATGCTGCAAAAGGTGCGGAATCGGTTATGCCAACTTGTTTTACTTTTTCGGTCAGCAGAGGCAGCGGCCCTGTCCAAATTATGTCCTCTATATCTACATCATCGCCGAAAATTATTTCCTTGCCGTTGTCAATATCAATGATAGCGGCCATTCCGGGCTCGTCCAGGCCAAAAAAGTACAAAAACGTACTATCCTGCCTGAAATGATAGGCGTTTTGAGGGTAGTTCATCGGCAATTCGGTATTGCCTGTAAATAGGAGCAGTCCGTTTTTGAACAGGTTCTTTAATTCTTTTCTCCTTTCGGTATAAACACTGGCTGAAAACATATTTTTAAGTTTTAGAATGATAAATAATTAGTTGAATTTTGATGTGTTGATATTATTCCACTTTCGGACTTCTCCGGGCTGTCATGTCGGCTTACTTCATCATGAGTCTTTCAATGTCGTCGGCTTCCACAGGAATGTTTTTCATCAGGTCCACAGGCCCTTTTTCGCTTACCAGAATGTCATTTTCGATGCGGATACCTATCCCTTCTTCTTTGATATATATGCCGGGTTCGCAGCTCAGGACCATCCCGGGTTTCAGTTCTATTTGCCGTGTGCCCACATCGTGTACATCCAGCCCGATAAAATGAGAATTGCCATGCATATAATATTTAAAATACAGTGGATTATCCGGATCCTGGTTTTGCACATCCTGGCGTGAAAACAGTCCGAGGTTTATCATTTCTTCTTCCAGGAGCAAGGTAACAGCTTTGTTGATTTTTTCGATGGTGGTGCCGGGGACGATGAGGTTTTTTGCCTGTTTTTGCACACGCAACACCGCATTATAGCAATCTTTCTGACGTTTGGTAAATTTGCCGTTGGCAGGGATGGTACGCGAAAGGTCAGCAGCGTAATTGCCATATTCGGCGCCGATATCAAATAATACCAGGTCGCCGTCTTTGATTTCTATATCATTTTTTATGTAATGCAACACGCAGGCATTAATCCCCGAGGCGACAATAGGAGCATAGGCGTGGCCTGACGCACCGTTACGCACAAACTCATGGGTTATCTCGGCTTCTGCTTCGTATTCCATCATTCCCGGACGCAGCCTGTCGAGCATCCTTCTGAAAGCTTTTTCGGTGATATCGCAGGCCTGCTGTATCATGTCAATTTCTTCGGGCTCTTTGCAAAGACGGCATTCGGTAATAAGAGGGTGGAGGCGCTCAAAATTATGCAAAGGGTATTCTTCTTTCAACCGCCTTGAAAAACGCAGGTCGTTGGACGGTACATCAGCAGAAAACCGGGCATTTTCATAAACATTGAGGTATATGTTCTCGGCCCGCAGCACGAGGTCTTTCAGCATGTCTTCAAAACTGTCAAGCCATTTTACATTGCTAACTCCAGAAACATTGCGGGCCTGTTCCAGGGTGTATTTGTGGCCGTACCAGGTAACCATTTTGTCGTTGGTCTGCACCGTGAAAACAAGTTCGCGCATTTCTTCCCTGGGATGATCAGGAAAAAGACACAAGATGCACTTTTCCTGGTCGAGACCGCTCAGATAAAACATGTCGGAGTTTTGGCGGTAAGGATGAAACTGGTCGCCATTTCTTTGGTATTCATCACTCGAAAGAATAATAGCCAGCGAATTTGGCTTTAACTTCCGGGCAAGTTTTTGGCGGTTGCGGATGAATAATTGAGAGGGGATTTGTTTGTAACGCATTTATAAAAATTTTTTTATTAATAAAAAATTCACTTTTTATTTGGAAAAGTCATTGTAACAGATATCTTTGTATCGTAAAATACAAAGAAAAATAATTTTTAGTAATATAGCACGTTTTTTCAATATTTTTTCAAAACAGAATGTTATGAGCAAATTTTTCATGTATTCTTCCATTACAAAAAAAATTTTGATGGGTATCTTTGGGCTTTTTTTAGCCCTTTTCTTACTGATACATCTCACGGTTAACCTTTTGATGCTGGCCGGCGACGATGGCAGGCTGTTTACTGAAGCTTCGCATTTCATGACTACCAATATTCTTATTAAAATTGTGGAATATGTATTGTTTGCGTCGTTTTTTCTACATATACTGATTGGTATAGTATTATTTATTCAAAATTGGTTTTCGAGACCTGTAGGCTATTATGTGGTTAATAAATCCCATACCGAATTTTTTTCTAAATACATGATTTATACTGGAATAATTATCTTCATTTTCCTGGTGCTGCATTTTATGGATTTCTTTTTTATCAGGATGGAATGGGTGCAACCGCCTGCCGGAGTGGACAAGCATGATTTTTACAGGATGGCGGTAGCTTTGTTTCAAAACAAGGCCTACTCTTTTGTTTACATCGCTTTTTTTATTTTTCTGGGCTTTCATCTCAATCATGCTATTATGTCGGGATTTCAAACGCTTGGACTGAACCATACCACCTACAATAAGGCAATCAGAATTGTCAGTTTTGTGTATGCTCTTGTCATAGCGGTGGGATTTTCCACTATCCCGGTATATTTTATGTTTTTTTATCAATAATTCTATTGCTGCAATCATTTTTTATACATCAATAATGCAATCCGGTTATGACAAAACTAATTTCCAAAATACCCGATGGCCCCTTGGCTGAAAAATGGACTACGTATAAATCAGGCTGTAAATTGGTAAATCCCAACAATAAACGCAAGCTCGACATCATTGTGGTAGGTACGGGACTTGCAGGGGCCTCCGCGGCAGCTTCCCTGGGCGAATTAGGTTATAATGTGAAGTCGTTCTGCTATCAGGATAGTCCCCGCCGTGCCCATAGTATTGCTGCCCAGGGCGGTATCAATGCAGCTAAAAATTATCAGAACGACGGCGACAGTGTGTACCGTTTGTTTTTCGATACCATAAAAGGCGGCGACTACCGTGCCCGCGAGGCTAATGTGTACCGCCTGGCAGAGGTGAGTAACGCTATCATAGACCAATGTGTTGCACAGGGGGTGCCCTTTGCTCGCGATTATGGCGGTTTGCTCGATAACCGGTCGTTTGGCGGGGCACAGGTTTCGCGTACCTTTTATGCCCGAGGTCAGACAGGGCAGCAGCTATTGCTGGGCGCTTACGGTGCCATGAGCCGCCAGATAAAAAAAGGTACGGTGACCCTTTACAACCGCCGCGATATGCTGGATATTGTCATCATCGATGGCAAAGCCCGAGGCATCATTGTCAGAAACTTAGTATCCGGTGAAATAGAAAAACATTTCGGCCATGCGGTGGTGCTCGCCACGGGCGGCTATGGCAACACTTATTTTCTTTCAACCAATGCCATGGGCTCCAATGCTACACCTATATGGCGCGCTTACAAAAAGGGAGCGTTCTTCAGCAATGCCTGTTTTACACAGATACACCCTACCTGTATCCCGGTGCATGGTGATTTTCAGTCGAAACTTACCCTGATGAGCGAAAGCCTGCGTAACGACGGCAGGATATGGGTGCCCAAAAAGAAAGAAGACGTGGAAAAGCTGCGCAAAAAAATCATTATGCCTGCCGATATTGCTGAAGAAGACCGTGACTATTACCTTGAACGAAGATACCCTGCCTTTGGCAACCTGGTGCCGCGCGATGTGGCTTCGCGTGCTGCCAAGGAGCGCTGCGATGCCGGTTATGGCGTGGGACATACCGGACTGGCGGTCTACCTGGATTTTAAAGATGCTATCTCGCGATTGGGAAGGCATGTTATAGAGGAACGCTACGGAAACCTTTTCCAGATGTATGAACAAATCATCGACGAAAACCCTTATGAAACCCCGATGATGATTTATCCGGCCATTCATTATACAATGGGCGGGTTGTGGGTTGACTACGAGTTGATGACCACGGTACCGGGACTTTATGCCATCGGTGAGTGTAATTTTTCAGATCACGGAGCCAACCGTCTGGGCGCCTCCGCCTTAATGCAGGGGCTGGCGGACGGATATTTTATCCTGCCCTATACTATAGGAAATTATTTGTCAGCCGAAATTCATACCAAACGCATTCCGACCGATGCTCCCGAATTTGTCGAGGCTGAAAATGAAGTAAAAATGCAACTTCAGCGGCTGAAAAATATCAAAGGCAAAAAATCTGTGGATTCCATACATAAAAAATTCGGCAAACTGATGTGGGAAAACTGCGGCATGGGGAGGAACGAAGAAAGCCTGAAAAAGGGATTGTCGATGATACCCGAAATAAAAAAAGAGTTCTGGAACGACCTTTTTATACCCGGCGAGATGGATGAATATAATCCTGAGTTGGAAAAAGCCGGAAGGGTGGCTGATTTTATCGAACTTGGCGAGCTGATTATGAGAGATGCCTTACAACGGAAAGAATCATGCGGCGGTCACTTTCGCGAAGAAATGCAAACCGAAGATGGTGAAGCAAAACGTGACGATGAAAATTTTGCATTTGTTTCTGCATGGGAATACAAAGGCGAGGATGTAGAACCCGAAATGCATAAGGAAGAACTGAGTTTTGAGGTGGCAAAGCCTTCGCAGAGGAGTTATAAGTAGCTATTAGCGATTGGCCATTAGCCATTAGCCATTAGCCATTAGTCATTAGCCAATAGCAAAAAGTAAGAAGCCGATAGCTAATTAATAAGGGTAGTAGGAAAAAAATAAAATGGAAAAGATTGATTCATACAAAGATTTAAAAATATGGCAGCTTGGCATTGAGTTGACTGTGGATATTTATAAATTAAGTAAGGATTTTCCGATGGAAGAACGTTTTGGAATTACAGTTCAGATGAGAAGAGCATCCAGTTCAGTTCCGATAAATATTGCTGAGGGATGGGGCAGAAAATCCACAAAATCGTATTCTCTATTTTTGAAACAAGCAAGAGGCTCATTATACGAGCTTGAAACAGAACTAATAATTGCAAATAAAATTGGTTACCTAAAAGAAAACCCTGAAGAGCTTTTAACAAAATAGTTTCACTCTCAAAAATGATTAATACATTAATTAAAACTTTAGAAAATAAAACCAATGATAAATAGTGGCTTATGGCCTATGGCCATTGGCTGAAAAATAAAATAATTAATCATGGACATAACCTTAAAAATCTGGCGTCAGAAAAATGCTAAAGCAAAAGGAAAATTTGAAACCTATAAAGTTACAGGAGTGTCTCCCGACAGCTCTTTCTTTGAAATGCTCGATACCCTGAACCAGCAAATCATTGAACAGGGGAACGATCCGGTGGCTTTCGACCACGATTGCCGCGAAGGAATTTGTGGCACCTGTAGTCTATACATCAATGGCAGGCCACACGGTCCCAAACGTGGTATTACCACCTGCCAGCTTCATATGCGGTCGTTCAAAGACGGTGATACCATTGTGATTGAACCCTGGCGGGCCAAGCCTTTCCCAATTGTTAAAGACCTTATCGTGGACCGTTCGGCGCTTGATCTGATTATACAGGCCGGGGGATATGTCTCTGTGAATACCGGCGGTATCCCCGATGCCAACGCTATTCCCATACCAAAAATAAAATCAGAAATGGCCATGGATGCTGCCGCCTGTATCGGATGTGGCGCCTGCGTGGCTGCCTGTGCCAATGCCTCTGCAATGCTTTTTGTGGGCGCCAAAATTTCGCAGTTTGCACTCTTACCCCAGGGGAAAACAGAAGCATCTGAACGGGTCCGCAAAATGGTGCGCGAAATGGACCGGCTGGGTTTTGGAAACTGCAGCAATACCTATGCCTGCGAAGCCGAATGTCCCAAGGAAATAAAGGTTACCAATATAGCAAGGCTCAACAGGCAGTTTATTAAAGCTAAAGCAGGCGCCGAAAAATATGAACTATAAGCCTGATTTTTCAGCATATCACACGCCAGGTATGTTTATGCCTTTTGCTATCTCAGGAACCACTCGGGATCCATATATTTTTTGGCATGCTCTCCATACGACATCACCTTACTTTCGTCGATGTGATAGGTAGCTTCCTCTCCATAAATCTTTGAAAAGATAACCTGGGTTATTTTGCCCTTTTCATCTTCATGTAGCAGTTTCACAAGGTTTGTTTTTTCTTTGTGGTATTCGATGTTGGTATGACAATAAGGGCAAAAAAATTCACACACCTCGCCTTTTTCAAATTTAATCGACGAAATAATCTGGCTTTCATAATTGCCCAGTTCGGTATTTAGAAACACGATTCCCTGCTGATTGTGCCTGTTGCGCTCTAGCAAAACAATATTGTCGTTTACATTCAGATGGCCTTTGCAAAAGGGACAAATATAAGTTTCCATAATCCCCAATATTTTAAATGAATATTGTTTTTAAAAAATTAATTATATAAAGGTACTGAATTTTTATGGCTTTTGCAAGTATAAACTTGAGATATTCCATTTTTTTGATACTGTTTTTGTATTTTTGTTACTATGTATAAAGTATGGTTACTATTATTGACGGCCTTGTTGTTTTTTTGCTCTTGTGCCAAAAACAACGATACATCAGCCCCTCAGATAAATATTACCAGTCCGCTTGAAAATCAGCTTTTCCAGGTGGGTGATACAGTGCAGCTAATTGCCGGGATATGTGACGATAGCAAGCTCAACCATGTGAGTTTCAGGATAGTCAATTCGGATTTTGTTTCAGCTACTCCTGCTATAACTATTTATCCTGAAAATAATTGTACGGAGATAAACCACGGTATCGCCATCAGTGATATGATGCTTGAATCCGGCACGTATTATGTGATGGTAACAGCTTTCGACGGCACCAACACTACAAACGGGTATCGTAAAATAGGCATCAACGCGGTCGAAAAAAGATTATCATTCATTCTCGTACTAACAAAAAATGACGACCAGGTTACTGTGCACAAAATTGACAGTCTGAATGCTGTTTCGCAGGTAAAAACCATCTTTTCCGATTACTGCGGCTCGGCTGTAAGCAGTGATGCCCGGCAATTTTATATCGGAGGAAGATTTACATCAGGTGTTTCTGTCTTCAGCCTTGACAATTGGCAGCCACAGTGGCAGGTTCCGGTGGTGGTTAATCCGCCTTTCCCTTATTTTGAAGCTATAGACGTGCATAATATGCAACTTTTTGTCTCTTTCCGCGAAGGAAGGTTTGCCATTTATGATCATGCCGGCAATATCATCGCGTCACGCCTGGTTGAAAACGGAGAATTTCCGAAGGCTTTTTTGCCTTTCAAAGACTACCTGATTACTTTTGAAACCAGTCCTGACGGTATGCAGAAACATCTGTTGGCCTATTTTGTTCCATCGATGGCTGTTTATAAAAAAATATTCGTGAATTATGATATTCTGAAAATATTTCCGTGCAATGCCGAAGAATGCCTGCTGTTCTGCAATAGCGGAAATCTGGGCGTGGTAAAGCTTTTCTCGCTTTCCACGGGCGCTGTTACCGATAAATATGTGTTTGCCGAAGGAGCCTTCGACGGCGTGGCCTGTATTGACGGCTCCCAATACTTGTTGATATCAGGAAATGAAATCTGGTATTTTTCATATAGCCAAAAAGGTTTTACGCTTTGGGCCACTGCGGTGAATCCCCGCTGCCTTATGTACGAGCAAACCGAAGGCTGTTTCTATTTTGCAGAAAACCAGCACCAGGTTCGAAAGAACCGTTTATCTCCACAAGAAAACCTAGGCACCTATACCTTTCAGGATACGATTATTAACATACTGCCGGTGTATAACAGGGATTGATTATGGAAAGCAAAATAATAATGACTGCTGATGGTTCCCAAACCATTTTTATCCCTGAACTAAACGAATGTTATCATTCCAGGAACGGAGCCATAACCGAATCCGCACATATTTTTATTAATGCCGGCTTTCGGCTGGCGGCTCAAAAAAACGAAGCGCTGAATATTCTGGAAGTGGGCTTTGGCACCGGCCTGAATGCGTTGCTGACATTGATTGAAGCTAATAAAACAAAGCGGGATGTTTGGTATGTAGGTGTGGAACCTGACAGGGTGGATAAAAAAATGTTGACGGTACTCAATTACCCTTTGCTGATGGCGATTCCCAATAGTTCTGATTATTTTTATAAAATTCACAACACCACATCTCAGCGTCAAATTTCTGATTATTTTTCATTAAGTGTACACGAAGAAAAAATTCAGGAAATCCCGCTGGGAAATTCATTTTTTCACCTGGTTTATTTCGATGCCTTTGCTCCTGCAATATGTCCGGAACTCTGGAATGTGGCGGTGTTTCAAAAACTTTGGAATTCTTTGACGAACGATGGAATTCTGGTGACATATTCCTGCAAAGGCGAAGTTAAAAGAGCCTTAAAAGCTGTCGGGTTCAGTATCGAAAAACTTCCCGGCCCTCCCGGAAAGAGAGAGTTTATTAGGGCTACAAAAAAAAGGTAAAACTTCTTTTCAGCCAATTATTTCAAAACTGTCGAAGTTGCGCAAGGCTGTTTTTTCAACCCTTACATCATCCACACGCGCCCATGGCGGCCCCTGATGACACCAGGTGATGAATGTTTCAACCGATTCTTCAGGTCCTTCGGCTTCGATATAAACACTGCCGTCGGGCTGGTTTTGTACAAATCCTGCTATACCCAACTGGTTTGCCACTTCCAGCGTACTGTACCGAAATCCGATTTTTTGCACACGTCCCGATACGGATATGTTTACGTGAATTTTCATTATTATGGGTTAAGCCGTTTAGTCATCATTTCCGAAACCAATTCGAAAAACTGCTGTGGATCCGACCTGCGCCAGAGCATCTGATTGAGTTTTTCTGCAAAGGCTAGGTAATAATCTATATGCCCGTGTTCAAATTCCTTTACCACATGTTCCCTGAAATTCACACAGGCTATCCACCCGTCTTCAATATCATCGAACCACTCCTGGTAATATGAATCGTCAGAATAATGGAAGTTCAGGATGTTTTCACCGATTAGAATAAACTTATTGATACCGTTGCCTGTCAAAATATCAATGACGTTTTCTTTTAAGAATTTTATATCATTGTAAAGGCAGTCGTTCCATTCGCCTATAAATTCAAGGATTGCAAATTTTTTCCGGTAGTCCGAATATAATAATTTAATGTATAGCGTTGCCGAGCCAAAACAATCCCATTGCGGGTGTATCAGGTAATTATACACAGCGTATGAAAATTCAAACTCACTGTACGTATTGCCATGAAATGGCGAGCGCACATCTTTGGAAGCGATGTATAGGTGTCTCCAGTTGTAATATGGTTCGATAGTGTGCATTTTTGCAAAGGTATGATTTCTAAAAGAGATATAAGTAAAGTTCAATTTATAAACCTCAGAAACATGTAAAAAAATGAAAAAAAACCTTTTGTAATAAAATATTTACTATTTTTGCACTCCCAAAACTGGGATAAATTATTTAATAATCATCAAAAGAAAGAGAGAGATTTTTTATGATCATTGTACCTGTAAAAGAAGGCGAAAACATCGACAAAGCCCTGAAGAA
>JAGNBV010000125.1 GCA_018004645.1 Bacteroidales bacterium | reverse complement strand
TCATAATCTCATCAACAAATATCCATCCGCTATACCCCGCACCCAGGTGCCATTCGGGAATGGTGCCAATATTATATGCTTTCACTTTTACGTAGCGGCCTTCGGTTTTTACATCAGATGTCAGATCATGAATCGTACACTTGTAATCATTAATGGGAACCGTGTTTTTAATTTCCGCTACGGGCTTAAAAGTAACCCCATCGTCGGAAACGCTGTATTCCACGTAAACAGGCATCCATATCCAGGAACCAATGTCCTGCAAAAAGCCCGTCGAAATCGTATTGATTTTTTGTTTGTTTCCGAGATCAACAATAGCTTCAAAGTCAACGCTGTCGTATCCCTGCCACTCGCCTAACCTGAAGTTTTCGCCTCCGCGTATCCCGTCAATGAGTGCATTATCGCCTCCGCCGGTATATTGCGAACTGTATTTGGATAAAAGTTTTATCTTTCTGTTGAGATTGATTTTTATAAAATCCGATACCATCACATAGCTGGCGTCATAGGCAGGATTGAACGATACCGCTTTGATTTTTGCCGTTTCCTTAATCGTAAATGGTCCCTCGTATTTTGTTTTCGTTTTATCGGGTTGGGTTCCGTCAGTTGTATAATATATCCCGGTGCCGCTGAGAATATTTTTTAATTCTATCACGATGCTGTCGGTAAAAGTTTTTGATGTGTGAGTTACATAAGGTGTAGGGAGCAGCAGATGGTCGTTTATGGCAGTAATAGGAATGTCTTCATCGGCAGACCCCCAGCGTTTATTTGGTTTCGAGCCCATGACAAATTCGATCGTTCCGCCATTCATTATATCTTCATAGGTGAGAAAACTTCTGGTATAGGGCTGTTCGTTGAGTTTTGCCGATTGAATGTAAAATTTTTTCAGGGAAGCTTTTTTAGCTTTTATGGTAAACGTATTGCCGTTTTCGAGATGAATTACGGCTTCGGCAAACAGGGGAGTGCCGATGGCAAATTGCGTATTTCCGGGACAAACCTGATATAACCCCAGGGCGCTCAGCACATACCACGCCGACATCTGCCCGCAGTCTTCGTTGCCGCATAAACCGTCGGGTTTGTCGTGGTATAAAGTAGTCATAATTTTATGACACAACTGCTGTGTTTTCCATGGCTGATTAAGGTAATTATAGAGGTACGCCATGTGATGGCTGGGTTCGTTGCCGTGTGCATACTGCCCCACAAGTCCTGTAATATCCGATTGTTCACGTCCGGTAAGTTGTTGTTTTGTGTTGAACAATTCATCGAGTTTGTCTGCCAGGTTGGCTTTTCCGCCATACAACTGTATAAGTCCGCTAAGGTCCTGAGGTACATAAAAACTATATTGCCAGGCGTTAGCTTCGGTATATTGAAAAGTAACCTCTGCGGGGTCAAAGGGTGTTTGCCAGGCGCCGTTCATCTTTGGCCGCATAAAGCCGGTTTGTGTGTCGAAGATGTTTTTATAAAATTGTGCCCGTTTGATAAACTTTTTATAATCATCGGTTTTTCCCAAAGCTTTGGCCATTTGCGCAATGCACCAGTCGTCGTATGCATACTCCAGCGTTTTGGAAACCGATTCGTGTTCTTTGTCGCCGGGAACATAGCCATACTCTTTGAAAAACTTCAGGCCGAAATCGTCGCTCATGGCGCTTGTTTTCATGGCCTCATAAGCCTTTGCGGTGTTATAGTTTTTTATTCCTTTTGCGTAAGCATCATAAATGACGGGAACAGCATGGTATCCGATCATGCAAAAAGTTTCGTTAGCCGAAAGCTCCCACACGGGCAGCCGGCCTCCTTCAAGGTACTGGCTGATAAATGTATTTATAAAATCATTGGTTCGCTTTTGGTCGATAATGGTCAGCAGCGGATGTTCCGCGCGATACGTATCCCAAAGGGAAAACACCGTGTAATAATCAGAACCTTTGCTATCGTGGACTTTTAAATCCCTGCCAAGATATTTTCCATCCACATCGCAATATATGTTGGGTGTAATCATGCAGTGATAAAGAGCCGAGTAAAAAGTGGTGGTCATTTTTTTTGTGCCGCCCTCTACTTCAATTTTTCCCAGTTCTTTGTTCCATTCTTTTTTTGTTTGAAGGTAAACTGAAGTAAAGTCCCAGCTACTCATTTCGGCGGCAAGATTTTTGGCCGCTCCTTCGGCCGAAGTGGCGCTTAGGCCGATTTTTACCAGTATTTCTTTTTGTCCCTCGAAAGTAAAAAACGCTTTCACCTGTTTGCCCGAGGCTTTGCCGGTTGATGTTTTTTTTATGTTGCCGCTGGAATCAATCTCGCACAGACCATAATGACTAAATGGTTTTGAAAATTGTATTTCGAAATACAGAATCTGTTTTTGTGCCCAGGCCCGAGAGGTTCGCATGCCACGCACGGTGGTGTTGTTGACAAATTCCACATAGGAGCCGATCACCTGATCGCGGTGTTCAAGGTCAAGAATGATGCTGTTTTGTGTTGTTCCGGCAAACACATACCTGTGCATACCGGCGCGTTGAGTGGCCGTAAGTTCGACCTGAATGTTGTGCTTATCGAGTTTTACAGCATAATAACCGGGTTTCGCTTTTTCATTTTTGTGGCTGAAAGAGGAGGCGTAGGCATAATCTTTCAAATTTACGTCGCCGCTGACAGGCATCAGCAAGATATCGCCATAATCGGAGCAGCCCGTGCCACTCAGGTGGGTGTGCGAAAAACCATAGATAACCTGGTCGGAGTAATGATATGCCGAACAGCCGTCCCAGCCGGTAAGACGGGTGTCGGGACTGAGCTGCACCATGCCATATGGGGCGCAGGCGCCGGGATACGTATGCCCGTGTCCGCCCGTGCCAATAAAAGGATTGACATACTCAGTGTAATCTTTTTGCTGGGCGCAAACTGCAGTAACCAGCACCAAAAAAAGAAGAATTATCAATGAAGATTTTTTCATGCCGGAAAGTTTTTAATGTACATCAAACAAGGTTCGTACCCGCAGATTCTTAATTATTTCATCAGGGTTTTCCATCGTTTTTGCTAAAATTACCACAGTACTTCCCGGTAGCATGTCGAAAAAATTATCAGATAGCTGGATGTCGCGGCTATCGCAGTTTTCAAAACTGATAAACACGTTTTTTGCCAGCAGCTTTGTGCTGATTTTAATCTCCAGACCTTCCGGCAACTTACTAACTTCATAACTGATTTCAGGGTCTTCAAGTGCCAGATCCTTAGGCTTTTTAAAGTATAAATAGTTTTGAGAAATAACCCGGTCATCAACTATCACTCTTGCCGAAAGTACCAGGGACTTGTGTAACGAAACATCAGCAAGAAGAAGTCTTTTATCTATTTTTTCTATTACCTTGTTCATTCCCGGTTTAATATTTACATATCGTTTTTCTTCCCACCGCACTTTGCCGTGAAAATCCATCAACTTCAATTCCACCTGCGAGGGTACAAATTCCGTTTTGTCGGAGATTAGCTGTACCGTGATATTTTTTTCATTATTGGTCAGCGTTACAACGATATCATTAAATGCTTTTTTCACGAAAAACTGCAGAGCTTTTTTGTTGTGATAATAATCCATGCCCGACCAGGAAACCACGGGCCAGCAATCGTTGAATTGCCAGTAGAGCGACCCCATACAGCGCGGCTTGGCATTACGATGGGCCTCAATAGCGGTTTTAATTCCGTATGCCTGCAACAACTGGCTAACATAAATATAATCGTCAATATTGCAGGGAACCTTGTATTCGCGCTGCATATATGTTTTTATTGTCTCATAGCCTGTCGGGTGTTTCTGATGACATTTGAGGGCTTCCGAATCCAATACCCACTCATCCGGTAAGGCAACTTTCTGAAAAGTACTTTTTTCGGGGAATGCCTGAAATCCGTATTCACTGGCAAAACGCCCGACTTTTGCAGTATAAGTTTCAAATGGCTGCATGCCCCACCATATGCCCCAGTAATGTGAATCGCCATCAGTAAGGCTTTGGTCTCTGCCCCAGCCGTATTTCGGCGATGATGGCCGGTAAAACCTTCCCGAATCGGCCAATTGGATTATTTTAGGTATGTCCTTCCTGAAAAGTTTCAGGTAATTATTCCATATTTCCAGGCTATCAGCATCGCTGTATTTGTACTGTTTCTGCCATCCCCAGTTATTCCAGCCCTCCTCTATTTCGTTGTTGCCGCACCACAAGGCCAGGCAGGGATGATTTCGCAAGCGCACAACGTTTTGCAAAACTTCTTCGCGAACATTGGCTGTAAATAAACTGTCGCCAGGGTACATGGCACAGGCGAACATAAAATCCTGCCACACAAGGATCCCGTGTTCATCACACAAATCATAAAAAATATCGTTTTCGTAAATCCCTCCGCCCCACACACGCAACATGTTGAACCTCGACTCTTTGGCTTGCAAAATTAAATCCCGGTATTCTTCCTCTTTTACGCGCGGTACAAAGTTGTCCTGCGGGATATAATTTGCCCCTTTCATAAATACGGGCACTCCGTTCAGCTTAAAATAAAACGATTCGCCAATGTCATCTTTTTCAGAAACCAGCTCCAGAGTTCGGATTCCGGTACGGACAGTAGATTCGTCAAGGGTTGTTTTCCCCTCCAGAAGGCTTATTTTAAAAGAATATAAAAAAGGCTTGCCCAAACCATTGGTCCACCATAATTCCGGGCGGTTTATTTTTATGTTGACGGCAACTTTGTTGCTCCCTTTTTTCAGATTGATTTTTTGTGAAACATAGAGCACGTCGGTCTTTGTATCTTCAATTTGTATCTCCGTTTCGCAGTTTTTTTCAGCCAGGATAGTGTTGACAAAAGATAGTTCCGCAGATTCTTTGCCGACCGATTTCTGAACAACCTGCGTATTGGTAATTTTGGCATTATTCCAAAATTCAAGGTAAACAGGCCTCCATATTCCACACGTAACATAACGGGGACCCCAGTCCCAGCCAAACTGATATTGCGCCTTACGTACAAAAACTTTTTCGTCGCCGGGCAGGGTATAGCGCAGGCCAGCGGCTTGTTCCTTAGCTTTATTTACCGTCGACTCAAAAACAACCCTAAGTTCGTTGCTGTCTTTTTTCAATAAAGGTTTGACTTCGGTAGTCCACCGGCGAAACATATTGTCAGCCGTAATCACCAGGGTGTTGTTAAGGTAAACTCTTGCATAAGTATCCAGGCCTTCAAAAACCAACACGATGTGCTCATTTTTCAGTAGTTTTTCATCCACCGGGAAAACCGTTTTATACTCCCAGTCTTTAGCTTCTATCCACTGCAGGTCTTTTTCGTTGCAGGCATAGTAAGGATCTTTTATAAGATTGTTTTCGAGAAGATCGGTGTGAATGGTGCCTGGAACCCTGGCGGCATGACACATTTTTGCTCCGCTTTCTGAGAATTGCCAGTCATTTATGAGGAAAACCTTATTCGTGTTTTGAGCAATAATGTTGGTGGAACAAAAAGCGATAAACAACAACAAATGTCGGTACTGTTTTTTCAGCATATTTTTTATTTTGTAGGCTTCCTGTAATTCACTTTCAGCAAATCCAGTGTTTCGGTGTGTTTTTGCAGCCTTAAATAAAACCGCTCGTAATCGCGGATTTTCGGGTTGGTCCACAACACTTCACTCAGGGCAATCATGCGTGGAAGAGCCATGTATTGCAGGTGAATGAAATCGGTAATATATTCTGTCCACAAATTTCCCTGTGCTCCCAGAATATATTTTTTCAGATTTTCCGGGAGGCTGTCGGGCATGGGATTGTATGAATAAACTTTTTCCAGGGGCGTATAGCCGCCAAAGGCCAGTGGCTCTGTGGCTGGGTCGCCCTGATAATGATCCAAATAACAAAATTCCCCGGGACACATCACAACATAATGTTTCAGTTGGGCCGCAGCAATACCGCCATCGGCTCCGCGCCACGACATCACAGCGGCATTGGGCGCCAGTCCGCCTTCGAGAATCTCGTCCCAGCCGATAATACTTTTTCCCTTGCTGTTTACAAATTTTTCTATTGTCCTGATTACATAACTCTGAAGTTCATTGCCGTCTTTGAGGCCTTCTCTTTTCATCACCTTGTGGCATTCCGGACATTTTTCCCATCTTGTTTTCGGACATTCGTCGCCGCCTATATGAATGTATTTGCCGGGGAACAACTCCATAACCTCTGCCAATACATCTTTCAGAAAACGAATGGTTTTGTCTTTGGTGCAAAATACATCGTCAAATACACCCCATGAGCCTGCGGCTTCAAAAGGCCCGCCGGTGCAAGAAAATTCGGGGTAGGCGCTTAATGCCCCCAGGGCGTGTCCGGGCATTTCAATCTCGGGCACTATTTGCACATGCCGGCGTGTTGCATAGGCAATCACTTCACGAATTTGTTCCTTGGTATAAAAACCGCCATAGCGTATGGAGTTATATCGCTGTACGGTGTCGTAGGCGTGACCGATAAGGGTTCTGTTCCTGTAACCGCCTATGCTGGTCAGTTTTGGATACTTGTCGATTTGTATGCGCCATCCCTGGTCATCAGTAAGATGCCAGTGAAAGACATTCATTTTGTAAAAAGCAAGCAGGTCGATATACTTTTTTACTTCTTCAACAGTGAAAAAGTGCCGGCACACATCAAGGTGCATACCGCGCCAGGAGTAGGCAGGGTAGTCGTAAATACTAAGGTTCCTTATCTTGATAATCTCTGTTTTGTAAGGAGGCAGCAAATGTTTGAGCGTTTGCAAGGCATAAAAAACACCGGCGTCCCGGCCTTCAATAACAATAAAAGCATTGGAAATATTCATTTTATAAGCATCCTGCGGCAACTCTTTGTTGGCAGTTTTTTTTATCAC
>JAGNBV010000023.1 GCA_018004645.1 Bacteroidales bacterium | reverse complement strand
ACCGCAGTTTGTGAATGGTGTAGGTGACCACGCCCCAGATGGACGCATCCATGGTATCGTTGATCTCTATCGGGTTAAAGTTTTCATTTTCAGGTACAAGAAACAATTTGTTGTTTTTTTTCATCAGGCGTTTCACGGTAAACTCCCCGTTAATTACCGCTATCACTATCCTGTTGTCGGCGGCATCCAGTGAACGGTCCACCACCAAAATATCGCCATCGTGGATACCCGCGTTGATCATGGATTGCCCCGACACTTTTACAAAAAAAGTCGCCGAAGGGTTTTTTATCAGGTATTCGTTCATGTCGAGTTTGCGTTCAATATAATCTTCAGCGGGGGAAGGAAAACCCGCCGAAATTTTAGCCACATAAAGCGGTAACGGAAGCTTTTCCGATGTTGCCGGCACAAAAACCTCCAAAGCGTTTTTTGACTTTTTTTTCATTTCAGTCCTCTGAAAATTGTTTAACCATTTGCCGGTACTGCGAAAAGAAATTTGCCCGCGACACAAATCCTAAATATTTTCCGTCTTTTACCACGGGAAGGTTATAGTTATCCGTTTTTTCAAATTTCATAGCCACATCCTCCATCGATTCGTCGGGATCCACCAGGGGCGAAGGCATAAACATCAGATTATGGACAAATAATTTACCGTACAAGGCCTGATTAAAAATAACGCCCCGGATATCATTAAGAAAGATGATGCCCAGCAGATTGTTCTCTTTGTCAACCACCGGAAAAATATTACGTTCAGAACGCGCAATTACCTTTACCAGTTGCCCAAGATAATCATCGGGCGACACTGTAATGAAATTGGTTTCAATGAGTTTGTCAATTTTCATCAGGTTCAGTACCGATTTGTCTTTATCATGTGTTATCAGTTCGCCTTTTTCAGCAAGTTCTATGGCGTCCACCGAATAGGGGATAAAGGACCTTATCGTCAGGTATGAGATGGAAGCGGTGATAATCAGCGGAATTATCATCTGGTAGCCTCCGGTAATCTCGGCAATAAGAAATATGCCGGTCAGTGGCGCGTGCATTACTCCTGCCAGCAAGCCGGTCATGCCGGCCAGGGCAAATTTGGTGGCGGGCAACTCTTTGATATCCAGAAAACCAACCAGCAGGGCAAACAAAAGTCCTGTTACGGCACCCAAAAAAAGCGTGGGGCCAAAAATACCGCCCACACCTCCGGCGCTGAATGTGAGCGAGGTGGCAATCACTTTAAAAATGATGATGGCAGCGAGTAAGATAATGGCCGCACCTACGCCGTTGCCCAAAAAGCCAAAAGGATTGTTTCCGAACACAAAATCATAATTTCCTCTCAGACATTGGTTTATCTGGTGATATCCTTCACCATAGAGTGACGGCAACAATAAAATCAGGCCGCCAAGTATGCCCCCTCCAACAAACAGCCTGATATAGGTGTTTTTTATTTTATTTAAATGCTTATCAAAGAATTTCAATACCCGGGTAAAATATACCGAGATAAACCCGCAAAAAATTCCCAGAACAGCAAAAAACAGCAGGTTGGAAAAATCAATAGGATCAAAAGGAGCAATGCTATAAATATTGTTTTGTCCCAGAAAAAAATAGGAGGTGAGAGTTCCGGTTACCGCAGCGATGAGCAGCGGCACCAGCGAGGCCAGGGACAAGTCGATCATCAGCACCTCCAGGGCAAGCACCACTCCCGCGATGGGAGCTTTAAACAGGCCGGCAATGGCTGCTGCGGACCCGCAAGCCATGAGCAACACGATATGATTATATTTCAACCCAAGCCAGCGCCCCACGTTGGAACCAATGGCTCCGCCCATGTTCACTGCAGGGCCTTCCATACCCACAGATCCGCCAAAACCCAGGGTGATGGAACTGGCAACAGCCGGCGAATAAATACTTTTTGGCGACATATACCCGCTTTCCCTTGAAATGGACCGCAACACTCCGGGGATGCCGTAAATTAACTGTTTTTTTACCACATACTTCTTAAACAAAATGGTAAGCCAAATGCCAATTATCGGGTAGAAAAAGTATTCATAATGAAGTTGCCCCGGATTTTTATCAAAGAGGGTAAGGCTTTCGATAAAAAATACCAGGTTTTTGGTAAATACGGCAAAAATACCGGAGATAAAACCACAAAAAACACTCAAAATCATAAGAAAATTTCGATCGCTGAGGTGTTTTAATCTCCAGACAAGCAGGCGTTCTATCGTTTTTTTACCCTTATTCATTGAAAAAATAAATTCACAAAGAAAGGCAAAAATACATTTTTTACAATAAGAAAAATAGTTACGGTTTTGTATTTTCCTGAGAATTCAGGATGGAAAAAGCACTTTCGGCTCCGTTTTGCTCGGCTTCTTTGATAGAGAAACCATATCCCTTCGCCAGTATTTTATTGTCAAAAGACACCTCCACGACGTATTGCTTGTTAAAACCCTTGCCGCTTTCCTGAACCACCTTGAAATCAAGCGGTTTTTTTTCTTTTTGGGCCAATTCAAGCAAGGCGCTTTTATAGTTTAATTCGGTTTTTTCCAGGGTGTCAATATCTATCAGGCATTTGATGATCTGGTTGATGATAATCTTTGTTGTAAAAGTGTACCCTTTGTCAAGGTATATGGCGCCTACCAGGGCTTCAAACGCATCACCGGAAATTGACTTGTACACGCTGCCGCTGTCGTGTTCCGAAGTAATCAGTTTGTCGATGCCGAGTTTTTGTGAAAGTTTATTCAGCTGTGGCCTGCTGACGAGCTTTGAGCGCATTTCGGTCAGAAAACCTTCATCTTTCAGGGGATATTTTCTGAAAAGAAAGTCGGCGATTATGGAGCTTAAGACGGCATCTCCCAGGTATTCAAGGCGTTCGTTGGAGTTTTTGTGTCCACCAATGACTTCGGTGGCTGCCGACCGGTGCAAAAAAGCAAGTTGATACAAATTAATATTGCCGGGCTTAAACCCGAGAATATTTTGTATTGCCTTGGATAATTCTTTATCAGTTGTCGTAGCCAGAAGAGATTAACCGTTAAATTTCCTGAAAATCAATGAAGCATTATGTCCGCCAAAGCCAAAGGTATTGCATAGTGCGGTATTAATTTCCCTGTTTTGAGCTTTGTTGAAAGTAAAATTAATGCGGTTGTCCACGTCGGGGTCGTCGGTAAAGTGGTTGATGGTCGGAGGAATAATACCATGTTTTATGGCCATGATGCATGCAATGGATTCAGCGGCGCCGGCAGCACCCAACAAATGCCCGGTCATGGATTTTGTTGAGTTGACAATCATTTTATAGGCATGATCGCCAAAGGCAGCTACAATAGCTTTTGATTCGGCAATATCACCCAGGGGGGTGGAGGTGCCGTGGGTATTGACATGATCAATGTCCTGGGGTTGCATGCCTGCATCCTGCAGGGCATTTAACATAACACGGTAAGCTCCCTCGCCTTCGGGATGTGGCTGCGTGATATGGTAGGCATCTGCGGATAAGCCGCCGCCCACTATTTCGCAATAGATTTTGGCGCCTCTTTTCAGGGCATGATTTAATTCTTCCAAAACTAATGTGCCGGCTCCTTCGCCAAGTACAAAGCCATCCCTGTCTTTGTCAAAAGGACGTGAGGCCGTTGCAGGATCGTCGTTGCGCACCGAAATGGCGTGCATGGCATTAAAGCCGCCTATACCGCCAATGCCAATGGCTGCTTCGGAACCGCCGCTGATCATGACGTCTTCTTTACCCATCCGGATATAGTTAAAGGCATCGATGATGGCATGGGTGGATGAAGCACAAGCTGCCACCGTAGAATAGTTGGTACCTTTAAATCCGTATTTTATGGAAATATTGCCGCCGGCAATATCGGCTATCATCTTGGGAATAAAAAACGGATTAAAACGCGGGGTGCCGTCGCCTTTGGCATATTCCAGCATTTCATCGGTAAAAGTATCCAATCCGCCAATTCCCGAACCCCAGATTACTCCGGCCCTGTTTAAATTAATGGCCGTGAGGTCGAAAGCAGCATCGGCCATTGCCTCCTGTGCAGCTATCAAGGCAAATTGTGCATACAGGTCAAGTTTTTTCGCTTCTTTGCGATCAAAATAATTACCTGCGTCGTAATTTTTTACTTCGCAGGCAATTTTTGTTTTAAATTTTGATGTGTCAAAGCGTGTAATTGACGCGCATCCGCTAACCCCCCTGACCAACGCATCCCAATACTCATTGAGATTGTTGCCTATAGGGGTTATTGCGCCAAGTCCGGTAACAACAACCCGACGTAACTCCATTAAAAAAAGTCTTACTTCGTATTATTTTCGATATACTTAATGGCATCGCCAACTGTCCCGATTTTTTCAGCTTCTTCGTCGGGAATGGCTATGTTGAATTCTTTTTCAAATTCCATGATCAATTCAACAGTGTCAAGAGAATCTGCACCCAGATCGTTGGTGAAACTTGCTTCGGGGGCTACTTCGTTTTCGTCTACGCCAAGCTTATCAACTATGATAGCTTTTACTCTTGCTGTAATGTCTGACATAATTATAATTTTTTATTAAACAAGTTGCAAAGGAAAAAATTAATTCAGACATGGCAAAGATTTTTTTTTGCCGGGAGAGATTGTTTTTTATTATAAAAATCTGAAATACAGGCGCATATAAATCATTATCGGGGAGTTATTTTAACAAATTTTAAGAGAATTTGCCTTGCTATTTATCGCCCGTATGGCCAAAACCGCCTGCTCCGCGGTCGGATTTCTGCAGCACGTCCACTTCGGTCCATGAGGCTGTTTCGTGCCGGGCAAATACCATCTGAGCCACCCTTTCGCCATCATTAATCACAAAATCTTCGGATGAAAGATTGACCAAAATAACCATTACTTCTCCTCTGTAGTCGGCATCAATGGTGCCGGGAGTGTTAAGTACGGTAACACCTTTTTTTATGGCCAGTCCGCTGCGCGGCCTTACCTGGGCTTCATAGCCCACGGGGATTTCAATAAATATGCCGGTAGGCACAAGCACCCGCTGCAGGGGTTTCAATACAACAGGACTATCGAGGTTCGCCCTCAGGTCCATTCCCGCGGAAGCATCGGTTTCGTACTTGGGCAAAGGATGTTTTGACTTGTTGACAATTTTTACGTTCATTACTTCCTGATTAGATTTAATATTTTTGGCTTTTCAATAATAATAACCATCACAACAAAGCTTAGCAGCAGTATGGTATTTACAGTCCAATGCACCCACTGCATATCGGTTACAATATAAATACTGCCGTAATATAATGCAACAGGCACCATAATGTATAAAAGTATCCTTTTTACATTATAATTGACATGATAGTGTTTTTGCCCGATGAAGTACGAGGCCACCATCATGGAGGTGTAGCAGAAAAATGTGGCCCACGCCGAGCCCAGATAGCCAATAAGCGGAATCAGCAGATAATTCAGCACCAGTGTTATGATGGCCCCCATGATGGACAGATAAGCGCCAAACCTTGTCTTGTCGGTTAGCTTGTACCATATGGAAAGATTATAAAAAATTCCCAGAAACATATTGGCTAACAAAAGTATGGGCACCACGACCAGTCCTTCAAAGTATTCTTTCCCGACAAAATATTTCACCACGTCGATATACATCATGATGGCAAGAAAAATAAAGGAACAAACAATCACAAAATACTTCATCACATCGGCGTACAACATTTTGGCGTTGGATTCTTTGGCCTGTGAAAAGAAAAAAGGTTCGGCGGCGTATTTAAAAGCCTGAATCACAATGGTCATCATGATGGAAATTTTGTAACAGGCAGAATAAATACCTACCTGCGACATGGCAATGTCGGGTGGCGATAAATATTTAAGCAGTATGCGATCGATGGTTTCGTTTATAATCCCGGCCAGGCCAAATATCAGCAGTGGCAGGGCATAACGGATCATTTTTCTCCAGACGGCAGTATCCATGCGGAATTTGCTGATGGGAACAATGATATAAAGCATTACTAAGGTAATTCCACTGGCAGCCAGGTTGGCAATAAATATATACCCGACGCCAACGGAGGGGTTATACACCAGATTGGTCAGACCGGTTAATAAGCCGTTTTTATCCAGGTAGGGGCATAGCAGCAAAAAGAACAAGTTGAGCGCCACATAAACCGAGATGTTGAAAATTTTTACAAAGGCAAACATTTTTGGCCGGTTGATGGCCCTGAGTTTGGCAAAAGGAATGGTGGACAGGGCATCAAAGGCGATGATAAGGGCAAACCACCGGACATATTCGCTGTGTTGAGGATACCTGATCATATCGGCCAGCGGTTGGGCAACCCAAAATACCAGCAGGATAAAAACTGTGGAACTAACTATTAGCGAAAGGTTTGCTGCATTATAAACTCTTTCCCTGTCGGGATTGTTTTTTTCGTAAAATCTGAAAAAAGCCGTTTCCATGCCATAGGTGAGCAACACTATCAGCAACGAAACATAAGCGTACATTTCGCCCACTATGCCATAATCGGGAGGTGCAAATATGCGGGTATGTATAGGCACCATCAGGTAATTCATCAGGCGGGCAACTATGGTGCTTACGCCATAAATGGCTGTCTGTCCGGCTAATTTTCTGATTGGATTGGCCACTATGTTTTTTTTTGCAAATTTATAATTATAATGCTCATTAGTGATAAAAACATAAAATACAATTTTTTATTTTATCTCTGGTTTTTTTGGCTTGTAAGTGTTATTTCCAGGTATTCTTACGTTATTAGTAATAATGGTTTGGCAAGTCATGAAAAAGGCATTTTATCTTACACTGCTATTGGCGTTTTGCACTGTTCAAATTCAGGCGCAGGAGATACCGGAGATAAATAAAAAAATTATTGATTACGTAAAAACTGTGATTGGGAAAAAAGTTGATTATGGCGAATGTTGGGATCTGGCGTACCGGGCGGTAACAAAAAACAACTGCGAATGGGACGGGAAATACAAGTGGGGCCAAGAAATTGATCCGGAAACCGACAGCGTTTTTCCCGGCGACATTCTGCAATTTTATAACGTAACACTAAAATATAAAGATGGCAACAAGATTTATAAAGAGGTATTCAAACTACACACCGCCATCATATACAGCGTAAAGGGAAAAGGACACTATGAAATTGCCCACCAGAACAATGCCTTTTCAGGTCGTAAAGTGGGGCTGAGCGATCTTGATATCCGGAATAAAATATCAGGCACCATAGAGTTTTACAGGCCTGTCAGAAAAACTAACTGATGAAGATTTTCTGAAGAATTATGGAAACAATGAAAAGGCCGAGGATAATTTCGCCGAATAGTTTTTTTTTCATATTCAGGTAATAATAAGCGACAAGTATTGACAGCGGAAGAAGGGTGTAAGAAAATTCGTACATCAGATTTTTTACAAGGAACAGCACGCTCAGGGTGTTAACGGCAAGTAGCCAGAATATAGCATATAAGGCTTTTCTGACGTGAATCACCTTCTCGTGCGACAACACAAACATCTTTACCGAGGAAATCAAAAATAAGACCACTATCAACGCTAAGGTTATGTACTGATATATGGAAAGCGTTCGGAAATCCCCGCCAAAGCTCATGGAGGAAAAAACCCTCCGGTAATCAAACAATACAGCCGACAATTGATCCGTAAGCAAGAAATAGGTAAACAAATACACATACACCGTGGCAACTCCCAACAGGCTGATAACCCATTCCCGCCAGGTAAAAGGCCGGTAAAGCAGGATAAATATCCATATTATTATCAATAAGCCCACAGCCTTAAAATAAAACAGCGAACCAAGGCCCGTCAGTATGCCGCACAAAAAAATCTCCCGGTAGCCGTCGTCTTTATTTTTTATCTCAAACAGCAGCATTAATACGATCATGATAAAGGCGTTGACGATAAGACAAGGATGCAGCGTTAGCAATTTTGGACTGCTGCTCATCAGCAAAATATACAAAAAGGCCGGAAGGTAAGAGTTTTTGGGCGAAATTTTGATCTCGACAAGCATGGTGTTCAGTACCAGGGCTTCGGCCAACAATAAGATAAAAGCCAACCCCTTATAAAGCCATGGGATGCTGTATGTTTTAAAAAATAGCATGTTGTACCCATAGGAAAGGTCGATAGTGCCCATCATGTCAACGCCTTTAAAGAATGCCGGCAGCCACAACGCCAAAGCAGACAGCAGGATAAACACTATCTGAAAATTGGTATGATATTTAAAAATGCGTGTAAACAAAGTGTTGCCGGTTTTACATCAAATCGTTGCCGATATCGTGTCTGTAATACTTTCCCTCAAAATCAATGATAGCCGTGTTTTTGTATGATTTTTCCCTTGCCTCCGTCAGCGTGGCGCCATATGACATC
Organism: Bacteroidales bacterium; assembly: GCA_018004645.1. Classification (GTDB taxonomy): domain Bacteria; phylum Bacteroidota; class Bacteroidia; order Bacteroidales; family CAIWKO01; genus CAIWKO01. Next base: position 25,157 of record JAGNBV010000023.1, on the reverse strand, counting down.
ACCCCCAGCACCCGGCCTCCGTTGGTTATTATGTTTCCTTCTGCATCCACGGCTGTTCCGGCATGAAAGACGATACTGCCGTCGAGAGCGTTCAATCCTGCGATCTTCTTTCCTTTTTTGTAGCTTCCGGGGTACCCTTCCGACACCATCATAACAGTAACGGCATAGCGATCATCAATGTCCAGTTGTTTTTCATGCAGGGTTCCGCTTGCCGTTGCCAGCAGCAGTTCCACCAGGTCGTTTTTTACGCGGGGCAATACGCTTTCTGTTTCAGGGTCACCCATACGCACGTTATATTCAATCACGTATGGGTTGCCGCCCACATTCATCAGGCCGATAAAAATAAAACCGGCATACGTGATTTTCTCCTGCTGCAGCCCCTTGATAGTTGGCTTAATAATCCTTTCATGCACCTTATCCATTAACACCTCATCGGAAAAGGGAACCCCGGAAACAGCCCCCATACCACCCGTGTTTGGCCCGGTATCGCCCTCGCCGATTTTTTTATAATCTTTTGCAACGGGAAACACCTGGTAATGATGGCCGTCGGTGAGCACAAAAACAGAAAGTTCAATACCTTCAAGAAATTCCTCGATAACCACTTTTTCGCCAGCCTTGCCAAATTTTGAACAGGCCAGCATTTGCTCCAGTTCTGCCCTGGCATCACCGGTATTGTTTAAAATTACCACGCCTTTTCCGGCAGCCAGCCCGTCGGCCTTTAAAACGTAAGGAGGTTTTAAGGTATCAATAAAAGAAAGTCCTTCTTCCAGTGTTTCCCTGGTAAATGTACGGTAGGCAGCGGTAGGGATGTTATATTTATGCATAAACGCCTTGGCGAAGTCCTTGCTTCCTTCGAGTTGTGCACCTTTTTGCGAAGGCCCTATCAGGGGAATGTGTTTTAGTTCAGCGTGCGCCTGAAAATAATCATAGATACCCTGTACCAAAGGATCTTCAGGCCCCACCACCACCAGCCCGATTTTTTTTTCTTTGACCAACAGCGCGATTTTTTCGAAATCCAAGGGGCTGCAGTCAATGTTTTCGCCGCAGAAGGCCGTACCGGCATTTCCGGGGGCAATGTAAAGCTTATCCAGTAATGGACTTTGTGAAAGCTTCCAGGCAAAAGCATGTTCGCGTCCGCCGGATCCCAGGAGTAAAATATTCATATATTGGTAGTCTGTATTCAGACCCAAAATTAAAACAAATTCTTGAGGCGGTATTGATACCTGCATGATAAATTCACGAATTTAACCTGCAGGATCACCATCAATTATTCCGGCTACCTGTTTCGGTACAATGCACCCCTCATTTTTGCATATTTAACTGATATCTCGAGACCTCCTTTTAGTTTTGATGCACGTGAAAAAGAAGAAATGTTGATATCATAAGACAGTCCGACACCAAAATCGTGGATTTCAAAATAAATCTGCGGAATGATAGCGTCTTTATGCCGGTAATGCACCCCTACGGATAAGGCCGATTCGGTGGTGTATCCGGTATAGTTGGTAACGCTGTTGGTAAGTATCCTTACAAGCATGCCGGCTTCCAATTCGTAAGACGCCCCCTGAAACATAAAAAGGGCCGAGGGTATGATGCCCACTCTGGTATCCTCAAAATCATAACGTCCGTCGGCATGAAATACAACGCGCGGATACTTCCTTTCATTGGCAAGACTAAAATACCTTTGTTTCGGCTTGGTGGCATGAAACAAGGCTGCTCCGAAATCAAAAGACGCCATTTGCCTTCCACTGAAGGAATTTAAAGGCCGTTGCCAGTGATACAACACGCCGGCAGCCAGGTCGTAAAACAAATAGGATGACTTTTTCGCCACCTCATAGGATGGCAGGTTGGGGTCGTAACTCTGTCCGTTGTATTGATTGGGCCATTGGATAGCTGAAAGATCTATAGAGCTGTAAGTAACACCACCCAGGATGCCTGCGGATAACTTCTGGCTCGACCCTACAGGTACAATACAGGATATAGCTGTACCAAAATGGGTGGTGGTCAAATGAGAATCGCCTGCTTTATCGGAAAACAATAAAGCCCCTGCACCCAGATAAGCTGCACTTTTTCGATTTTTGTTGATATAGATGGGCATATCATATGACCCCATGAAGGTCTGGTAGGGCTTACCCATTTCCACCCACTGGTTTTTAAAATTGATAATTCCCCGGTAAAATCCATCATAAGCCCCGGTGGAAGCAGGATTTAATAGTAACGGAGTCTGGCTGATCTGTGAAAAATGAATGTCTTGTGCCTTCAGCATGGACACGCCTGTAAGAATAAACACCGCTATCAGAAAATGTTTTTTTCTCATCTTACCAGTGTTATGTTTCCTGCCTTTTTTATTATCTCGCCCTTGCGGTCTGTTACCGTGAGCTTATATGCGTAAACCCCTGTTGGCGCATCCTTGCCGTTATATGGAAAGGTACCATCCCATCCCACCGACTGATCGTTGCTTTTAAAAATTTCGTGTCCCCACCGGTCGTAAATCACCAGCTCCATAGCTTCCAAATCGCCAAAAATCAGATAGATATCGTTATTATGATCGCCGTTTGGGGAAAAACCGGTGGGTACATACAAATCAGGACACACACCTGTTACCAATACGGTGAGGGTTGCGGAATCCTGGCAACCGGCTCCCGGTCCGTTAGCAGCAAGCACTGTATAAGTGGTTGTCATATCCGGTGAAGCCAGGGGATTGGCGCAATTAGTGCAGCTCAGCCCGTCGGCAGGCGACCAGGTATAAGTTGTTCCGCCCGAAGCAATCAATTGGGTGCTGCTTCCGGGACAAATGGTAATATCGCCGCTATGTGTTAATACCGGCGGCGGTGCAATGGCGATGGTAATGCTTGCCGAGCCAAAACTGCAATCTCCGGTTACCGATACGGTATAAGTGGTTGTACTGGTGGGTACTGCCAAAGGGTTTGGACAGTCGGTACAGCTCAAACTGCCGGCCGGACTCCAGGAATAGGTATTGGCGTTGCTGCAACTTAACAGCGTGGTATCGCCGAGGCACAAAGTTGTGTAAGTAGCGGATACCGTTGGGTTCGACACACCATATTGCTCAACGGTAACGGTAACCGACGCGGTGCCACTTCCGCAAGCACCGGACACGGTTACCGTATAGGTAGTTGTAACGTCCGGCGAGGCTATAGGGTTGGCACAGGTGGTGCAACTTAAGCCCGTTGCGGGACTCCATAAAAACGAACTTCCCGAACTAACCTGCAGCGCCGAAGAGTCGCCGACACATATTGTTGATGGCGTGGCAACGGCAGTAGGAGCAGTGCTGCCCGAGAAATGTGCTATCACGGTATCGCCCGTGGTAAAAAGAAAGGAAATCGCGGTGTCGTTTATGCCGGGTACCGGTGTGTGGTGGTGCATCTCCCAGTGGTCAAAACAATAATTTGAAGATGGCATGGCTTTCATCAGGATATTCATATTGCCCGGGTATTGTCCCGACCAGATAAAGTTGGTTAATGTCAGCGAATTGAGTTCTATGGTGCCGGCTCCGGGCGGATCTACATCCACCACCAGCCGAAAGGGGCCTGTAACAGGCCAGCAGTTGTCAAACAGTTGTACCACCATATTGCAGCGGTCCTGTATAAAGGTTCTCAAAGTTTGATAATTTGTCCACCACTCGCTGTATGTGCCTCCCCATCGGTTGATATGCTGTTGCATTTCGGGCTGAATGACATTGATCATGCTGTCGAGCAGGGTTGTCATGCGGTTGCAGGTAAGCGGCCCGTTCAGCAGGTCGAAATACCGCATGATGTAGTACTGATAAAAATCCTGGTTTTGCAGCAGGGCATTGAGCACAGGAATATGTCCCTGTCCTCCGGGATTGTTCAGCGAATTAGGGTCGCATGGGTCGGCATTGATATTGGTGTTGGGTATGCCTGTGTAGTTGATGTAATGATTAAACGTGGCATCCTCGTCCCACAGGCAATAACGCCATTTCTTTTTGTCGGCTTCCACATTAAGCCCGCGCCACCAGATAGTGTTCCAGTTCAACCAATCGGAACATACGGCAAACGAGTTTAATATCACGTAATCGGCAAGGCTTTTTATGCTGTACAAACTGTCCACATAATGATAGTTGGCCGGATCGGCCATGTTGTTGGTAACTATAAAGTTGCGGAGGTTGTCCCAGTCCGTCTGTGCTTGGGCCCCGCCGTATTCGCTCCAGGTGCTTCCCCAGGTTTTCAGCATTTGGAGTGAGTCTTCTTTGGTATCATGGTAATATTCCATAAAATCCTTATCATCCACTTTTTCGCGGGTATCGTACATGCCCCAGTATTGGCCGTTTACATACATAATGCAGGGCGCCCAGGTTCTTTCATCCATGTGTAGATGGGCTTTTTGCGAAAGAGTGTGTACATACGAGTCGCGTATGTGAGCAGAGCCCGCTGTGGAAAACGGGTAATTATCGTTGGCGGCCGCTTTGAAAATGATGTGTTGGAACTCGGTGCGCGGCTTGGAATTGAATATCTGTACCAACAAAGCATAATTATAGCCGTACTGGTCGTGGCTCACAAAGTCTATACCCCGCTGCGAATAAGCCCAGGAATCGTTGCCATGTTTATTGGTGTTGCCATAACTTTCGGTAACAAATTGTCCGTTGTGGTCGAAATATTCCACCCCGGTGTACGGTTCGCTCTGGGTGCCGTTCATCAGAGCCATCACGGCATCCCCGAATATGGAAACCACTTCCACCGTATGGCTGCTGTTGATAAAATAAGTGTTGCTCTCCACAAAACTCGCGGGGACATTAGGTGAGGAGCTGAAAGCTTTGGCCCGTAATACTGTGGTGGCGGTAATGGGGACCGGGCTTGTGTACGCCGCAGATGCCGCTGTTGGCGTGCTTCCATTTGTCGTGTACCGTATAGTTACGCCGGGGTCGGGCGAGGTAATCGCGACATTTTGGGCTGCCGTATAAAAACCGGCTGAAACACTCATCACAGGACGAGTGGCATATTCGGCATACGGGTTGGTGTTGCCGGCGTTGGGCGTGGGTGTCAAAAACACACCCCAGGTGGCCGCCCCGTTGGTGGTCCTTCCTCTTGAATGTCCTTCCAGAGTGGGTTTTAAAGTTACCGAGTCAACAATGTCTCCCGAAGCATCTGCAATGACAATCGCTTCGGGCAGGCATTGCGTAAGTTTAAAATTGGCATGTAGGGTGCCGGTTTTTATATCCCTGCCCGAAGCCCAGATGCGCAGAAAACCATGCGAGGGTATGGTGGCAGAGGTTATCCGCCATTTGGTGGGGTTGGTTTTTTTATCGCTCAGATACCAGCCATCCAAACTTACGGTAATAGCCATAGGGTTATATATCTCTAACCAGTCTTCATATTCACCAAAATTATCCATGAACGAACTGACGTTAGAGCAGGAATATTCATTGATGACAACCTGGCCTTTGAGAAAGTAATTTGTTGACAGAATTATTAAGAAAAAAAGAAAAAATTTTTTCATTCTCAGGCAGTTTGGAAAAACTATTACGAATATACGCATTTTAAAGGGTTTTTGCAAACAAATTTTTCCGGAGATTTGTATTTATACATAATGTTTCAGATAATGCAAAACCGAGGAAATCTCTTTCTTCTTTTTTTAGTTTTTCAAGGGATATCTGCCCGCCATCAGACCGATTATGGTATAAAAATTGAAAGAACCTTTTCGGAAAACATTTTTCTGATGATTTTTCAGTTAATTTTGTATGATTATGAAAAAAATTTTTGTTCTCATTTGGTTTTGTGTGTTAGCTGTTCCTCTTTTTTCGCAGGATCCGGCCGAAGACCGCAGCCGTTATCAATATTTTGACACCATAAATTTTCCGGATGGTATAAAATCAATCACTGTTTATATTAAACCTGATTGCGGACGCTGTGAATCGGTTACCAGTGTGCTTGACGACGCAGTAATTCCTTATACTCCGGTAATAATTAATAATGATTCGGTAAACCGGATTTTAGAGAAAAAATTTGCCGAAGCCGTCAAAACAACCGGTATAGGCTGGGGAATGAAATATCCTGTGCTGGAAATAAACGGGACATTATATTATGTTATCGCTAATCACTGGTATTTCGTCAATCAGCTAAAAGACTTTTATTGTAAGGAATAGCTTTTCCGCGCTGAGGGTTGCTGTAATAATTTAAAAGAGGAATTGACAAATATGAAAAACATAGTAACTGTCATTTTTATCAGCTTAGCATTAATTCAGGGAATTTTTGCTCAAACTGAAAAACAAACTATTTCTAAAATTGATAAAATTGTTTTTGACATTAAAAGCAATCTGAACAATTATCATAAAATTAAAAGCGAAACCGACAGCATTTTGGACGCGACTAACACCAATCATAATCTTACTGAAACCGCTTATAAAAATGGCAAAGAATTATTATTGGTCCAATACGTTGATTTATATGGGCCCTTGAAATCGGCAGATTATTATTTTTACAATAATCAATTAATTTATATTGAAATTAAAAATCGTGACAATTCTTTTGAAAAAACCTACTTTAATGATAACACATTAATAGCCTGGTATAAAAATGATAAAGAGGCAGACAAGACTTCTGAGGATTTCAAACAGGTTGAAAAGTCAGCCATACCAGTTGGAGAAAAGTTGATAAATCTTTACGATAGTAAATAATTACTAAAGTCAGCTCTTAATATCATTGACCGGGCAACTCTAGAAATAAAAAAGTTCGAGCGATAGAAGTTCTGAAAAACGTAGTATACTGAGCGTATAGGAGTATTTATCGAACGAACATAAACAAAGAAAATTGAAGTTTCTAGAGGTGTCCTATACTCAACACCATGCAAATGTTATAGACGAAGATTGCCGCCATCAACCGTGGAGTTATACATAACCGTCACATCCTGCGGATGCGAACGCTCACCAAAAATCCTTTACCAGCATCTACGCTGAAGGTTATTTTCCTGCGGTGTTTTTCATGTTTTTTGTCATGATAAACAGGATAGCTGTGATATGCATGGCAAGGCCAACAAAAAACACCCACCAGTTAAATGTGCGCGGAATGTAGCTTAGGGCATATTCCATAAGGCCTTCGGTATTTCCCCATCCCATTTGCTGAATGATTGAAAACCTTTGTGACATAAAGCCCGCATAATCCATCGTATAGGAAACTATAACTACTAAAGAACCCACTATCAACAGCGTCCAAACCAGCATTCCTGTTTTTACAGCGCCGTTTTGGTGTTTAAAAAATAATATCACGGCAGCCAAAAATATCATGGTAGCAGAATTGATAACAGGCGCCAACACAGGGCCTATCCATGTTAGAGGGATAAAAAACAACACATCCCATGTCAGGAGACTTTGCGGCCAGCCAAGGATCAGGTATAAAAACACATAATAAAAGATATCCCATATCCCGAAACACATAATAAAATAAGCAAACCGTTCGATGGCGTTACGGCCGGCAATGATGGCTGTTCCAAGCAGCATAAGCATAGTAGCGGCTTCACGGAAAAATTCGGTGATCATGATTTTTTCGCTGATGAGTTTCATCGGAAAAGCAAAACCTTCAGGGTAGTATAGTTCGCGGATATAAATCACCACGGCGCTTTCGAGGTAACCCATAGCGATGGAAAAAAGTAATATCCAAAAGATTTTTATGGTATTGCTTTTCATGAGGTTGGTTTTTTTATGCGGTAAACAAAAGCTATAAGTCCCGAATAGGACAGAATATAGATTAGCCACATATTTATCCATCCCTCGCCCTCTATACCGTTGGAAGGGTTGCTTATCAACAGTATGAAAAAAGCAAACAGACTTGCAATAAGGCATACCAGCGGCATGAAATTCCAGAACAACTCAGTGGATGTTTTCTGCATTATCTGGTTTTTCTTACTATGATACAAGGGTAAAAAATAGGATACCATAAAAAGAATACTGAAAATTAAGATGCCGCTTATCTCGGCAAAAGAAATCAGAAAAAAATTTTCCGCGTTTTTCAGCAAAACCGTCAGGCTGTCGTTAAAGAGTATCAGCAGTAAAAAATACGCTGCCGTTGTTATGATGCTTGACACCAAGAAAGTGAAAAGCAATACTTTAAATAAATTGATTTTCATGGCTTTGTTTTTTTACATTCTTGAAGAGGAACTTTGTTTGTAAATCTGTCGCGCTATGATTTTGGTGCCGGGGAGTTGGGTTCTGAGTTCATTGTAAACGTCGAGCGAAACGCCGGTTATCCTGAGTTCTTTGAGGTGCTTCATGCTATACAGCACTGAAAAATCATTAATGGGGTTGCTTGAAATATCAAGGATTTCAAGATGCGGGAGTTGTGCCAAAGGTGTGAGGTCTTCAATCTGGTTGCCCGAAATGCGGAGTTCCCTGATAGCCTTGAGCTTTTTTAACGGTTCCAGCGATTTTATCTGGTTGTTCGAGGCATTCAACTGTTGGAGATTGGCGAAGGATACAGAACTTAAATCGCTGATATAATTTGAGGAAATATTCAGTTCGCGAAGCTTGACAAGGTTTTTTAAAGTGTCGAAATTTGTAATGCCGGTATTGCTCAGATTTAGCGATTCTAAGCCGTTCATGATTGCCAAGGTGTTGATGGACGAAAGTGTGTTATTGGAAATGTCAAGACTTTTAAGGCCCGGGTAATATTTTAATGGCTCGGGGTTATTGATGTTGTTTGATTGCACAACCAGGCGCTCCAGATTAGAAAACACAGGTTGGACATCCTGCTCTGTCTCCCAGGTAAAGAAAAAGTTGATGACCTTGTTTTTGGCCGAGGTAAGCAGGTAGAGGTTGCTGAGGTTGTTGCCCGACAAGTTTATGGTTTTTAGACTCTTAAACTCTTTAAACTTGTCATAAAGGTCGATATCCTCAAATTTAAAACTATTATTGGAAAGGTCTATTTCTTCCAATTGTGGCAATACAGGTAGATTTTTCAGTGCACTCTCATTTTTCAGGCCGCCGATATAAAGAGTTTTCAGGCTTTTTAATGCTGCTATCGATTTAATATTTTTTATTTCGTTTTGTGAAATATTGAGGGTGTGCAGTGTGCGGATTTGCGATACGGGCAGGAGGTCGATACGTTCGGAGTTGCCAGAAATATTAAGGTTCTCAAGCCCGGTAAATTTTTGCAATGCTGTAAAATCCGAAATGTAATTGTTCGAAAGGTTTAGTGTGTTCAATTTTGGTAAATCAGGCAGGCTGTCAAGTCTATAGATACTGTTTGACGAAGCATCGAGGTAGTAGAGCTTGTCGAAATCAGCAAGCGCCCCGTAGTCTTTTACCTGGTTGCCGGAAATGTCGAGAAATTCAATGTTTTTAAGTTTTTCGAGGGCTTTTATGCTGCTGATGTTTTGTTCGCTCAACAATAATTTGGTTATTTTCCCCTGTTCGAATAAGGAGTAAATTTCTTTTTCGGTTTTAACGGCGCCCAGGTTCCAAGACTGCCAGCCCACGTTGCTGCGGTTGTCCAGAAAATCAAACAAGCGTTTATGCAATTTTGCCGTATAGTTACCTCGGTAAAACAGTTTATCATAATATGACCTTTTTGAATACGAATCTTCATAATAAGATCCATTATCGAAAGTCTCATCGCAGATAAAATCTCTTTCGTCGGCGGGCAATTGTAACAGGTCGGGAATATTGGCAGGGGAGCTTAACTCCACCAGGTAGTTTTTATCAATGTTTTTTGAATTCTGAATATTAAACTTAGTAATTACCGCATCCCAGTTAAAACAGGCAAACAGCACAAAGAACAGATAAAATGCCCATCCGTTGGCCTTAAACAAATACAGATTGGTTTTCTTCCCATACAACTTATAAAGAGTGGTTAGCAAGCCAATAAGGGTGAGCACGAGCCATATGAAGATACCAAGACGTTTATAAGTAAGGTTATACTCTCCGACGTACAACAAATTGCGATATCCGGTTGATACCAGCATAAAAACATTTTGCAGCAGCCATGCAAAAGCCAGCCATTTGATGGTTTTGTTTTTTTCGGAAAAATTGATGTATCCACGGAAATAAAACAGTATGATCAGGATAGCAAAAACAATTGAAATAATCAGTGTTGTAGTCCCCTGGTGGAGGTATTCCGAGAGTGTCATCCCGTCGGGTATCTTTTTGGTAATCCACAGGTAAATAATGTCAAGCGCATTGACAACCAGCAGCATCACGTTCAGCAGCGCCAAAAGTATCACTCCTGAACGGCGTTCGCCATGTTCATTGATTTTCTTTCCAAAAAGTATGCTGCCCTTTTCCAGGTAATGAACAGCGTTCAGGTTCATCGGAATGTTAACATCCCAGCGGTAAACGCCCGGAAAGTTCCTGCTGTAAAAAAATCCGTATAAAATAAGGAATCCAAGGAACGTAAACCGTACCCACGGCCACGAAATAAAATCGAGATTAATTTTGTCAGTCAGGTCTTTGAACAATGGATTTGACTGCCGGTAAAGGATAAAGAACACAATGATTACAATGAAAATACCGATACCCAGTAGTAGTTTGATCCAGAATTTATTGCCTTTCGGATTATTTTTCTGCATTCTTCTTTCGATAAAATCAACAATCATAAATCCTATGGACGATAAGTAAGAATAAACTGCATAGATGCCAGCCATGATCACCGATGAGCCTCGGCTGATACTCAGGGCAGAAACAATGCTCAGCGAGACCACATTGGCGGCGAAAGCCAGCCAGGTTCCGTAAAGCATCACACACACAGCGGAAACTATTGATCCGCTGGCCGCTACATACCAGGCCGTGTCTTTTATCAGCGTCTTATTTCTGATGAGCAGCATGACAATAAGCGTCACCGAAAACAACAACATATTGATGCCCGGCAACTGGTGATAAAACAACCAACTGTATAACGCAACAGATATTATAAGAAGCACATCGTTTTTTTTCATGGTATGATTTTTTATTTGTTTAATTGAATTAATTTCTCGAGAAAAGAGAGATGCCGTTCAAACGCCAACCTGCCTTCTTCAGTAATTTTGTATGTAGTCCGTGGTTTTTTTCCCACAAACTCTTTGTTTACCAAAATAAAATTGCATTTTTCCAATGCGCTGATGTGGCTGGCAAGATTGCCGTCGGTAACTTTCAGCAGTGATTTCAGTGTGTTGAAATCTGCATAGTCGTTTACACTCAGCACCGACATCACCCCCAGCCGTATCCTGCTCTCAAAGACCTTGTCAAGGTTGTTTATGTCAAATTCTTCGCTCATCTCTCGTATTTAAAACGCATCACGGTTCCATAAATAATATGCAGCAGTCCGAATCCCACCGCCCAGAAAATCAATCCGTAACCTGGAAAAAAACAGGAAATCAATCCGAGAATAATTTCACTGTAGCCCAGGTATCTTATCAAAGAAAAAGTGAAAACCGAGGCGCTGACCAGCGAAATACCGTAAAAAACAAGCATAGCGGGGGCTATCAGTGGAATATAATGGTAGTACAAAAGCACCAGGCAAAACAACCCTCCCGCAACCAAAGGAATAAACAGGTTGATAAGAAATTTTTTCACTGCCGCATTCCATATTGCCTGTCCTTTTTTGCGAGCCTTGCGGATGGTGAATATCATACCCACCGCCAACGCAAGCAACAGAACGATTACAGCATCGGTAACAAAAAATGCCACATTCCCAAAATTGAAGGATTTTCCGCTCGACAGATGGATATAATAATTGTCGCTGAAAATATCGAGGCTCAGGTAGAGGTAGGCTACGACCGCACCGCACAATGCGAAGATGCCAATAAAAACCCCTGCCAGTCCGCTCAGCGAAAGAAATTTCGTGGAAGATTCCATCAGGGAGCGTATCTCCGAAAGGTTTTTTAAGTGTTCGTTTTGCTGGTTCATTATTGTTTGATTTAAAAAGTACTTTGCGGCACAAAGTTAATGCGTGAAAAAAGAAAAGTCAAGAAAAATTTTTAATAACGAGCTAATCAGCAGATATACAGGTGAATATTTTTACCTATCAAGAAGGGACTGTTTCAAAATGTTCATTTTGTGATTTTCACCGCTTTCATTTCCCCTCCCTAAAGGGTGGAAGTTGCTGAAAATCAGCACTCCATTCAGGGATGGGGTAATGATGATTTTCAGCAAAGGCTTATTTTGAGACAGCCTCATATACCAGTGTCGGGGTGACTGCGCGCCGGCCTATGCTGTATGCAGTCACCCCGACACTACAACTAAAAAATTTTCAGTTACAACAAAAAGTATTATTTTTATTATGGAATTTTTGCATAAAAAATATCTAATCCTCGTTTTTATTAAATCAAAAACCAAAAACCTAAAGCCATGAAAATCAAAATCATCTTATTATCGTTCTTTTTAAGCCTACTCCTTCTGGGCAGTTGTGGCCAAAAAAAGGAAAAATTCGCCGACGAAATTTCCCGTGTAACCGATCAACCCTATTCACCTGATGCTGTTGCAGCAGAAGAATCGGGACAAAAATCGGCGGGAACTGTTACGGAATATGAAAAAAGTTCCGAACAAAATGCGCCGCAAGTTGCTACAGAAAAAATCCCTCAGAAAATCATCAAAACCGCCGACATCAGTTTTAAAGTTGATAAATACGGCAAAGCCCGCACCAAAATCCTCGACATTATTAAAATACATAAGGGCTATGTGTCATCCGAAAACCAGACCGGCGATGAATACCGAACCACCAATGTCATGGTCATCAGGGTGGATGCTGCAAATTTTGATGCGCTCGTTGAAAACCTTCTCAAAGAAGCCGTTTTTGTGGATTATAAAAGAATCAATGCAGAAGATGTTACTGAAGAATTTGTTGACATTAACGCGCGGCTGAAATCCAAAAAAGACGCCATGCTCCAGTACGAAATCATACTAAAAAAAGCATACACAATCAACGATATTCTCGAAGTACAGCAATACATCCGCACTCTGCAGGAAGAGATTGAATCGCTCGAAGGCCGGCTGAAATATCTCAGCAACAAGGTTGAACTAAGTACTATCAACCTTACGTTTTATGAACAGGGAAACATTCTGCCGGCACAAAGCGAAGGGTTTGGCTATAAACTGAAAAAAGCGCTTTCGTGGGGCTGGCAGGGATTGGTTACATTTTTCCTTGCAATTATTTATCTGTGGCCCTTGTGGTTAGTTGGTCTGATTACTTTTTTTGTGATCAGGTATTTTGTTAGAAAAGCCCGGAAAAAAAGAGCCGCCCGTTTGCAACAACAACAAAATAAGTAACAGGTTATTGACGGGGTGACTACCATAGCAAAAGCATACGCTCAGTCACCCCGTCAATTATTTACCGGTTTTTTTCTATTTTTGCCATACATTTCGAGCAACATGAACTCAACCCCCGAAACCATCACCAGCCTCAGCAACAAGCGGATTAAAAACGTCGCGTTGCTGATGCGCAAGCAATCTGAACGTAAAGCGCAGGGCCTGATGGTTGTGGAAGGCGAAAAAGAGATCCGCCAGGCGCTGACGGCCGGTATTGAAGCAGATTCGGTTTTTATATGTCACGAAATAGCAACAGATAAGGCTCTTGTGGAACAATGCATCGCCGTATGTCCTCCCGGGAATTTATGTTTTATTTCTAAAGAGGTCTTCGCCAAAGTAGCTTACCGCGACGACAGCGGAGGGATCATTTTTTTAGGCAAATCCCGTTATCTCGACCTTGAATCTGTGAAACTTTCCGCCAACCCGCTGGTTGTAATCCTCGAAACCGTTGAAAAGCCGGGAAACCTGGGCGCTGTGTTGCGCACCTGCGATGCCGCCGGCGTCGATCTGCTGATTATCTGCGACCCGGAAACCGATATTTATAATCCAAATGTCATACGTTCGGGCATTGGTTGTGTCTTTACGCAAAAAGTAATTGCCTGCACTTCCGATGAAGCCATTGCCTGGCTGAAAAAAAAGAATATTGCGATTTTTGCTGCCGCACTTCAAACAGAAGAGTTTTATTACCAAACCGATTTTTCTATTCCATCCGCCCTGGTTTTCGGGACCGAAGCCACCGGCCTTACCGAAAAATGGCGCCTTGCTGCCGACAAAATCGTTAAAATTCCTATGTTGGGAACCATCGACTCGTTAAATGTATCCAATTCGGTAGCTATAATGGTTTACGAGGCAAAACGACAACGGGGATTTGCAGTGTAATAGTGTTGGGGTGACTGCGCGCCGGCATGCACTGAAGGCAGTCACCCCGACACTTGCACCCCGACACTTGCATTTAAAAAAAGATTTCGTAATTTTGTTACAATAATTCAGACATAAAAATGTTTATAGCAAGAAACAAAAGAAACTCACTAATGAACCTGTCAAAACGTTTAATTCTTTTTTCTTTTGTTCTGTTTTTCATTACAGGAACGGCCTTTGCTCAATATGATTATTATTCTCCGGCGGACACCTCCTCAAAAACGACAATTGACAATTTTGGGAACAGTAAATCCCTGCTAAAGCACAACCGCCTTGGCTTTTCGATGGAGATGGGCGTGGGGGTGAGCGGCTCCAAATACGGCTCTGGTACTTATACTTATGCATCGCCATTTTTAACTTATCGCGTATCGTCGAAATTCCGCCTCGATGTGGGGGCAAGTTATATCCAGGGATTCAACAATAACGGAATAAACGAGTTTTATTTTGGCAAAAATCCAGCCTGTCTGTCAGTCTTTGCCCGCGGCAATTATTTGGTCAACGATAAGTTGCTGATTTCGGGCGCAGTTTATAAAACTTTTGACCTGAACCAGCCGCAAACTTCCGATCTGAACAGCCAGAAAAGATCATTGAATAATTATGGCATAATGGTCGGCGCAGAATACAAGATCACTGAAAACCTGACCATCGGTGCACAAGTAAATTTTTCTGACCGAAACCCGGCCTATTATTCTGGCTCGTATAATAACCAGAACGATTTTAATCAGGGAATTCACCACGGAATGAACCAATACCATGGCTTGGGAGGTATGCGCCCTTATTACGGTTTCGGAGGGTGGTAACTATTTTATAGGTTGTTTACCTTTTTATTTCAGTAAAAATTCTTTTAGCGCGGCGATAGCCCTGTAGCGGTGGCTAATGACATTTTTTTCGTCGGGCGACATCTCGGCAAAAGTTTTTTCAAAGCCGTCGGGCTGAAACAACGGATCATAGCCGAAACCCTCCACTCCTCTGCGCTCCCGGAGTATGGTGCCGCACACCTTACCTTCAAAAAGGTATTCCTTGCCGTTCACAATCAGAGCCACCACTGTTTTAAAACAGGCTTTCCGGTTGTTGCAATCATTCATTTCTTTCAGCAGCTTTTCAATATTGTCTTCAAAATTGCAGCCTTCGCCGGCATAACGGGCAGAATAAACTCCGGGAGCGCCGTTAAGACAGTCAACTTCAAGGCCGGTATCGTCGGCAAAACAATCTACCCGGTATCTTTCATGGATATAACGTGCCTTTTGCAGGGCATTTCCTGCGAGGGTATCTGCCGTTTCAGGAATATCGCCCTTAAACCCAATATCTTCAAGGGATAATACTTCAAGAATTGAATTATTGAGTATATGGCTGATTTCCTGTAGCTTGTGTTTGTTGTTCGTGGTAAAAACCAGTTTCATAATCTGTTTTTGCACAAAAGTACAATTATTTAATTTTACTTATTTGTAACAATCAGACAACAAAAAGTAATTTTCATACATTTGCAATAACAATAATCCGGCAATTATATGACAATAAAAAAACTCACTGCAATATTTTTGTTCACGTGGGCCTGTTCGGTAAATATTTTTTCACAGCAACACCTTTCCTTAGACTCTTTGGCATATCCCGACCGTTTTGTTTCGCGCTATATGCCTATGCTTACCGATAAGGAGCTGATGAAAATTGCCTCGCTGCCCGACCTGACGGTGCCTCCAGGCCATCAATATGTTAATAAAACCACCTTGCCATATAAAGTGGATAATACACTGCAACCGTATATGATTTATCCCACCTGGCAAACCGGTTACGAATGCGGCCAGTCGGCCAGCATCTGCAATGATTTCACTTTTGAAATCAACCGTTTGCGCAATTTGCCGTCCACCGTGGATACTAATCGTTATGTGTCGCATTTTGCTTGGAATTTTCTGAATAACGGATATAACTATACAGGCGCCAGCTATTATGATTCGTGGGAAATAACCCGTATGTGCGGTGTGCCCAACGTGGCTGACTATGGCGGCCAGTTGTATTATGGCGGAGAAAAACGCTGGATGAGCGGTTATAATCTGTGGTACAAGGCGATGCATAATCGTCTTTATACCGGCTATAACATCCAGGTGGACACCCCCGAAGGGCTGATGCTGCTGAAACAATGGCTGCACAACCACCTGGACGGATCTGCTGTTGGCGGACTGGCCAATTTTTACGCACAATATGGTTCGCCAAACGCCACCCTGCCTGCCGGAACCGAAGAAGGCGGCAAGGCAGTAAAAACCATCTGGGGTTCCAGTCCCAGCCATACCTGGACCATAGTGGGCTATAACGATTCCATCCGCTTTGATTATAACGGCGACGGACAATACACCAATGATATAGATATTAACGGTGATGCGGTGGTGGATATGCGCGACTGGGAGATCGGCGGGCTGAAGTTCATGAACGGCTATGCCGGGGCTTCGTGGGGCAACAACGCCTGTTGTTATCTGATGTATAAAGCGCTGGCCGACGACATTACCGTCAATGGAATCTGGAATCACCGGGTATCGGTACAATATGCAAAACAAACTTACGACCCGCTGCTGACCATGAAAATACAACTTCAGCATACCTGCCGCAACAAAATCAAAGTTACTGCCGGACTTTCCACCAACCTGGCGGACACACGCCCACAGGTGGTTTTGGATTTTCCCATCTTCAATTTTCAGGGAGGTGAATATTATATGAGGGGCGACTCCACCGAAGACGGAAAAACTGTAGAATTTGGCCTCGATATCAGTCCTTTGCTAACCTACATCCAGCCCGGGCAAAATGCAAAATACTTTCTGCAGGTGGTCGAAAAAGACCCCTCGGGGCTATACCCCGGAAAAATCATGAGTTATGCCCTTATTGACTATACCGCCGGAGTAACTCAGATAGACTGCCCGTCAACCAACGTCAACCTCAACAACAACGACACCACCCGCCTGTCGGTAACCCGCAGCGTGGCATTCAGCAAGGTGGACATCACTACCGCCGCCCTGCCTTCAGCCACTATTAATCAGCCCTACGCCCTTCAGATGGACGCCGTCAATGGCACATCGCCTTATCACTGGGATTTTCTATTTGATTTTTCAGAAAAAGATACCGCCGGAGTGTCCCCCGCCGTTACAGCCACCCAGCTAACGGCAAACGCATCTGGATATGCCGTGCAGAACCTGGCTTTTGATTTTCCGTTTTACGGTGAGAAGTACAACAAATTGTTTGTCAGTCCCGACGGCTATATAAAATTTGATGACCAGAAATACACCTGGCCCTTTATCATCGACAAAGTGCTCTTATTCAAAAGTACCAAAATGATTGCACCATTTCTGGCCGACCTGGTTTTTGGTTCGGGCCAGGGTTTTTGGTACGAAGGCAACAGCCAGTATGCAGCTTTTCGTTGGAATGCCTATGTTTCGGGACAATCGGGCAGCAGCGTAAATGTAGTGGTGAAACTTTTTCCCGACGGAAAAATTGAAATGTATTACAACAATATCAATGTTGCTTCCACCACGGGGTGGATCAGTGCAGTATCCCGCGGTGACAACAACAATTACCAGTACACCAATTTCTCCAACAAGCTGAATGTCAATACCGTCACTCAGATGGCTGTCCTCACCCCGCCGCCCATACCGGTTGAAATGAAAATTACCGACGACGGTTTGTTTTATGGAACCCCTGTTTCAGAATTTGACAGCATTCCAATAACTTTTAAAGTAACCGACAACAACAATATTGAAAACACCAAAACCTTGTCGTTTTCTTCCGAAGGCGTGATTGCCACCCATAGTGTCAGCGCCGGAACCGACACGATAATCAATGCCGGCGAAACGGTGTTGTTAAGCGTCGCGTTGAAAAATATCGGCAACAGTGTTTTTCCCAACGCACAATTGAAAATTTCTTCCGGCGACATACACGTGACCATTACCGACAGCGTGGAACCCGGCGGCAATCTGGCTCCCGACGATTCGGTGGTTTTCCAGGATGCGTTTTCATTTGTGGTGGATACCGCGGTTACCGACAACTACATTATCAACATTAACCTGGCGGTATATAATGCTGCCGACACATTTAACTATAATCTGCCGCTGCGGGTGCGTTCGCTGATATTAGACATTGGCGCCATCAGTGTGGCGGATGGTTACAATAACATTCTTGAACCGGGCGAAAACGCCTCTGTGCTCACTGAAATCATCAATATTGGAGGTACCACGGCCTACCAGATCAACGGAATTTTATCCACCAACGATCCCTATGTTTCCGTTATCAGCGATTCCATGTATTTGGCAAGCCTGGTCAGCGGCGACACCTCCTTGGGCTTTTATGTGATTCATGTTGCCAACAATGTCCCCGACGGCCATCTGGTGGTCTTTAACCTGGCATTGAGTGCCGACGGAGGATACCTGACACATAAGTTTTTTACGATACAGATTGGCGGCAATGGCGAAGACTTTGAAACCAATGATTTCAGCCGGTTTCCCTGGGTGACTACCACCACGGGTGATTCAGCCTGGTTTGTAACCACGCAGCTGCCTTTCGAAGGATTATATTGTACAGAGTCGGGAAACATCTCGGACAACCAGCAAACTTCGCTGGCCGTAACACTGAATATCCTCAACAGCGGCACGGTTAGTTTTTACCGGAAAGTGTCGTGCGAAGCACATCCGGGCTATACCAATTACGATTACTTTGCTTTCTTCATCGATGGCACTGAAATGGGCCGATGGGACGGGCAGACCGGCTGGATACGTTCTGAATTTCCGGTTAGCAGCGGAGTACACACGTTCCGGTGGTCCTATGTTAAAGATTATTCGGTAAGCACAGGCGAAGATTGTGCCTGGCTCGATTATATTGTGTTTCCTCCGACTATTGAACCCGGCTCCAACGTATTGCAATATCCCGCTTCCCTTTTTAAAGAACAGGAAGTAGAATCTGTCTCAACCGATTCCATAACTTTTACCAACTACAGCCTTACCAATCCGGCGCTGTACCATTGTGAAATCAGCGGTTTTTCTGCCAACAGCACCAGTACCTGGCTGACCCCCGAAGTACAGTACGGATGTGTTGATGCATACGGCAGCGGCTCGCTGAAACTGATTTTTAATTCGCACAACCTGGTGCCCGACACCTATAACTGCCTAGTCAACCTGACTTATAATTTTACCGACAGCGTATCAATCCCCGTGACATTTCAGGTGGTAAATACCAGCGGGGTTGACGAAAACAGTCCCGCCGGCTATAATGTACAGGCCTTTCCCAACCCGTTCACCAATCAGATTACCATTTCGTTTACTCTTGATGAACCGGCGGACATAGGTATCGAAATCTATGATTTGAATGGGAAAAAAATTAAAACGCTGGCCTCGGGCGAGCTTCATGCGGGTATCCACCAAATACCATGGGACGGCACCGCCGAAAACCACAGCAGGGTGCCTGCCGGCATTTATTATTTTCGCTTTATCGGTGAGGATGCTGCTATTTCACAACGTGTCATCCTGATAAAATAATTCCATGGTTTTTAGCAGCGTCCTCTTTTTGTTTTTCTTTCTCCCGATAACCCTGTTATTGTATTACATAACACGTAAGCGTTACAAAAACCTGGTAGCCCTGCTGGCCAGTGTGGTGTTTTATGCCTGGGGGGCGCCCCTTTTCGTCTTTGTAATTTTTGGTTCTATAATTTGCGATTTTCTTTTTGCCAAATATATACACAAGTCAGAAGGCCTGAAGAAAAAGCTGCTGCTTACTGCTGCTATTTCGCTAAATGTAGGCATCTTAATTTATTTTAAATACGCCAACTTTTTTGTCGAAAATCTAAATACGCTGCTTTACTCCTTTGGATTTACCGAGATACAGTGGGTAAAAATTGCTCTTCCCATCGGGATTTCATTTTTCACTTTTCACGAGATGAGCTATGTCATTGATGTGTATCGCGGCGTGAAACCCCCGATGAAAAACATTTTGAACTACGCTTTATATATTTTATTTTTTCCGCAGCTTATCGCCGGGCCCATCATTCGCTTTAACGAGATTTCGGATCAAATAGAAGACAGGCGGTATCAGTTTACTGTTGACAATAATTTATTGGGATTTTTCAGGTTTGTGATAGGTCTGGCTAAAAAAGTATTGATAGCTAATGTATTAGGCGAGGAGGCGGATAAAATTTTTGCCCTGGGATTCGATGACCTTACTACCCCGTTGGCCTGGCTGGGGATTTTGGCCTATGCTTTTCAGATATATTTTGACTTTTCGGGTTATTCTGATATGGCCATAGGGCTGGCGCGGATGATGGGTTTTATTTTTCCCGAAAACTTCAACAACCCTTATATCTCGCAGAGCATCACCGAGTTCTGGCGCCGCTGGCACATGTCGCTCAGCCGGTGGATGCGCGATTACCTGTACATTTCGCTGGGTGGCAACCGAGTATCCGTGCCCAGGATGTATTTCAACCTGGCCTTTGTCTTCCTCATCTCGGGGTTTTGGCATGGGGCTGAATGGAACTTTATTTTCTGGGGCGCCTTTCACGGATTGTTTCTCATACTCGACCGCCTGTTCCTTTTAAAACTCTTAAAACGTATCGGGAAAATTCCATCCATTCTTTTTGCCTTTTTTGTTACACTGATGGGTTGGGTATTATTTCGTTGCGAAAGTCCCGAACAAATCAAACATTATTTCACCCGTTTGTTTGATTTCACATTGAGGCCTACCGACCTGTATTTCGACAGCCGCTTTGTGGTAATGCTTTTTGTAGGAGTTTTCTTTTCGTTTTTTGGGGCTTTTGGTGGTGTGGAAAAATGGCAGGAACATGTGTATGCCTCCGGGCAAAAAAACCATAACGTCATATTTTTGAGTCTTTTCAGCATCTTTTTGTTTGTGATTTGTTCCTCTGCGGTAGTTTCTTCGGGTTTCAATCCTTTTATTTATTTTAGATTCTGATATGCTAAATGTTATAAAAAAAATATTAATCCCGTTGATCCTTGTGATACTGTTTTTGCCCATGGCGCAACAGCATTTTCATTTTGTGAAAATAAAAAAACTGCAGGGGTTTTATACGACTTCGCCCAAGCCAGACACGCTCAACTTCAGGACATGGACCGACGAATCTTTTCAGAAAAAATTTTCAAAATATCTGGAAGACACCCTGGGATTCCGTCAGATTATGATCAGGATGAACAACCAGATAAACTATAGTCTTTACAAAAAAACCGATGCCAGAAATGTGGTGGTAGGCAAAAACAATTGTTTGTATGAAGAAGGCTATATCCTGGACTATACGGGCAGTAATTTTCTTGGGGAAAAATTCTGGAACGAACTGCTGCGGCGCACCAAATTGGTGCAGGACACTTTGAAAAAGGCCCATAATACAGACCTTATCCTGGTTCTGGAAGCCGGCAAGGCCAGCTTTTATCCCGAATATATCCCCGACAGGTATCATGCCGGCCAAAAAACCATTTCAAATATGGATTATATTGCTAAACAGGCTAAACTTTTGCAGATAAACCATCTGGACCTGAATACCTTGTTTTGTGCGATGAAAGATACGTCAAAGTATCCTTTGTATGCCACCTACGGTGTGCATTGGAGCACCTACGGCATGTACAAAGCCGCCGATACCCTGGCACGCTTTATTGAACGGCTGCGCCAGGTCGCTATACCCGAAATAGTCTGGCAGGGCTATTCCGTTACCGACCAGATCAAAGATGTGGATTTTGATATTGAAGCGACTATGAACCTCTTGTTTGATTTGCCTCATATGGAGATGTGTTATCCCCAGATTGGTTATAAATCGGCAGGCAAAGTTAAACCCAAACTGCTGACCATCGGCGACAGCTATTATTGGGGATTTATCAATAACCATATTGTTGACTCCCTGTTTACCAACCATCAGTATTGGTATTATTTTTCGGGGATATGGCCCGATATGTGGGATTATAAAATTATCCCGCTGGAACTGAACCTTCAGCAGGAACTTGAAAAACAAGATGTTATTCTGGTTGGTTTTACTGAATTGAATGCCTTTTACGGATTCTGGGGATTTATTGACGAGGCCTATAAAATTTATTTCCCCAACGACTATAACAAAGACTATGAGGCATTCAAAGAGCTGAAAAAAAACGACCTTCATTTTTTCCGCCACCGGGCTCTGGCCAAAAAATATCAGCGTTCCGTACAGGAAATCATTGATTTTGAAATAAAAAACAAAGACACCTACCGTTCAGGTTTAAATTGAGATATTTGTACGGGATTTATTGAATATGTTATGATATGAAACTTTTTAAAGACAAAATATTCCTCATTTTATTTGTTATTGCCTGTGTGCTGAACACGCTTCCAATACTTCTCAACACCTTTATTATCAGCCTCGACGGTCCTTCGCACCTGTATAATGCCAACCTGATAGCCGCACTGATAAGCGGCAACGGCGCCGTGCAGGACTTTGTGGCGCTCAACAACTACTTTACCAACTGGTTCGGACATTTTTTGCTTATTTTGTTTAATCTTGTTGCGCCCGCCTGGATAGCCCAAAAAATATTGTTAATCCTGCTGGTGGTGGCTGTGCCTGCCGCTTTTGCCTTTATGGTGTGCCGGATAAATTATTCATCGCGATACCTGAGTTTCATCATTTTTCCTTTTTCCTACTCCACTTTTTTCTTTCTGGGTTTTTATAATTTTTTGCTGGCCGTGGTTTTTTTCTTTTTGTGGATGGCCTTTGTTTACAAAGAAATCCGCACCTATAGCCGGATTGAAAAAGTCTTCATCTTCGCCTTGTTTTTACTGATAGAGTGTTCGCACATTTTTGTGTTTATGATAGCACTGGGGATGTTCGCCTGGTTCCTTGCGGCGCCTGTACTACAAAAAAACAAATTTCATATTAAGAGTTTGCTGCACGATATGCTGGTGCCGCTGAAAACTTTTTTTTCGCTCGCCGGCGGCGGCTTGTTGTTGCTTGCAGCCTATTTTCTGGGAAGCGACCGCCATCAGTTTGAAAAACCTCAAAACGACACGCCCTGGGATAAAATTGTTGCCGACATTTATGAAATACATCCCCTGCAGGGCCTCAGCAACGATTATCATGTGTTAACCGCCGTGTTGTTCGTTGTGTTTGTTGTCATAACGCTTTTTGTGGCTACACGTGCGCTGATAGCCCGTAAAAATAAAACCTCTTATTTTCTGATGTACAACGCCCTGCTGTTTTTGGTGTTGTATGTGGTTACGCTGTTATTTCTCGACAAGGGGCTGTACATCCAAAGCCGCCTGTTGTTTTTGTTTTTCCTGCTGTGGTGGACATGGGCTGCCATTCAACGAATTCCGAAACTGGTGCAAGTCTTGGTGATAGCGTTCAGCCTGACGGTATCGGTGGTATTTATGAATTATTATATGAAGATGCTGCCCTATCTTTCTATGCGAAGCTATTACGCCTATGATGCCGGCCTGAAAATTGAAAAGAACGCCCGTGTTTTTTGTGTCAATTACTCTTCCCATTGGCTTGAGAACCACCTTCTAAATTACCTGGGGGCCGAAAATACTCTTGTTATGTATAATAACTACGAGTGCGAACAAAACTTTTTCCCCCTGAAATGGAGACATCCCGAAACGGTAAGAAACGTATGGAGCGAATATTATTCGGGGAGTTATTCAGAGGTTTTTTACAGCAATGTGGATTATATTGCCATACTTCAGGAAAATCAGCACCCTTCAAATCCTAACGACTTGCAGTTTCTTTCGATGGTTAAGGAACACTATTCCTGGGTAATGACTTCCGGCGACGAAGGGATAACCATCTATAAAAAGATTCAGAAAAAGATGGTTCGTTGATTCTTTTTATTTTTCCCAGAGGTTGTAGCCATACCAGGTTCCGGTAGCATAGTCGCCGTCGTCGGCTACAAAAATCAGCCCGTTGGCATACGACAATGAAAACCCGTAGCTGCCTTTTTCAATTTCCACCGATTTTACTTTTTGTCCCTTCATATCATATACAAATATCAGCTTATAGTCGGCGTTCCAGGTATAGATGTATTTTCC
The DNA here is from genome assembly GCA_018004645.1 of Bacteroidales bacterium. Classification (GTDB taxonomy): domain Bacteria; phylum Bacteroidota; class Bacteroidia; order Bacteroidales; family CAIWKO01; genus CAIWKO01. The sequence continues at coordinate 976 of JAGNBV010000023.1, read as the reverse complement.
GTCCACGGCCACGCTGCCGCCACCCGAACTAAAATCCTTTCCGCAGTCGAAACCTTTCATTTCTTTCTGCAGGACGCCTTTCGGGAAACTAAAGATCTTTAACGTACCGTTATTAAAAAAATATATGCTTTTTGCGTTAGCACTCATTGCAAGATTGGCCTGACCGTTGTCGTACATTTCGGAGCTTACTTTCTCATAACTGCCACGCTGCAAATCGTTAATGCGGAAAATCTCCCTCTCGAAAGTGCATACATAAAACTTTTTGTCTTTTTTGTTAAACATGATTGAACGCATGTCGAGCTTTATTTCATACGAGTCAAGCAATTTGCCGGTAAAGGCAAACTTGTTGATCTGGCCTTTGTCTGCCCTGCCTCCATTTACCGTATAGTAGTGTTGGCCGTCCGATGCCACATGTACATTATGTGTCAGGGGATCTTCCTCAAAAGTTATCACGGGTTTTAAAGGCTGTGCATGAATTTTTGTCACTAATGCTAACGGCAACAGCATGCTTATCAGGAGGGTTGTGAAAAATCTCATAACTGAATAGATTTGGTTAATAAAAATTTAATGACTGAAAAAACACAGTAAAGATAACAAAAAATGAGGCCTGAAAAAGTTTGCTGAAAGAATTAGAAAAAAATATTTATGAAATAATTGGATGGCATATTAAAATATTTTAATGTTTCAAAAATGGTTAAATCCCCGCAATTTATTGCGGCTACTTTTAGTTTCTATAAAATTATTAGTTTTACAGTATGGAAGATTATCGAAAGAGCTCACATACTGTAAGCAGGATGAGTGCACATATTGTATGGGTAACCAAGTATCGTTATCATGTATTGAAAGGGGATGTCCAGCAAAGATGTCGTGATTTATTGATTCAAATTTGTAATTCAGAGAACGTTCAAATAATGAAAGGTGTAGTAAGCAAGGATCATGTACATATGCATGTCGAATATCCTCCGTCATTGAGTAT
>JAGNBV010000124.1 GCA_018004645.1 Bacteroidales bacterium | reverse complement strand
CGCGACGCCCTTGATAAAGCAAAATCGTCGTTGCCCAACGACCTTTATAAGGATCCTGAAGTGATACAGATTGATTTTGCTGAAATGCCCATCATGAACATACAGATATCGGGCAATTACGACCTGGAACGTTTGAAAAAATTTGCTGAAATGGCCCAGGACAGGATAGAGTCGCTGAAAGAAATAACCCGCGTGGATATTGTGGGAGCACTCGACCGCGAGATTCAGGTTAATATCGACATGTATAAGATGCAGGTGGCCGGCATTTCGATGTACGATGTGGAAAAGGCTATTTCATACGAGAATCATACGATCTCGGCCGGCGAAATCAGCATGGACGGCATGAAGCGCAATGTACGTATCACCGGCGAATTCAAAGATATTGATGATATTAAAAATATCGTTATGGTGTCTACTATCGGTGGTAAAATTTATCTCAAAGATATTGCCGAAGTAAAGGACGGATTCAAAGAACAGGAAAGTTTTTCGCGGCTCAACGGTCAGAATGTTATCACCCTGAGTGTGATAAAACGAGGCGGAGAAAACCTTATCGAAGCCTCCGATAAGATCACTGAAATAGTGGAAGACCTCAAAAAAAATGACTATCCATCCGACCTGAAAGTAACCTCTACGGGAGATATTTCCAAATATACCCGCAGCACCCTTGGAGAACTTAACAACACGATTATCTTCGGATTTATCCTGATCATGTTTTTACTGATGTTTTTCATGGGTTTTACCAATGCGTTTTTTGTCGGTATTTCGGTGCCCTTGTCGGTTTTTGTGTCTTGCCTGATATTTCCGGGTATTGATTTTTCGATGAACATGATAGTGATGTTCGGGCTGGTATTTGCGCTGGGTATTATCGTAGATGATGCCATTGTGGTTATTGAAAATACGCACCGGCACCACCGCGATGAGCCTGATATCAAAAGAGCCGCCAAAGGGGCGGCCGGCGAGGTGTTTGTGCCCATCTTATCTGGAACGCTCACTACGTTGGCCCCTTTCTTTCCATTAATTTTCTGGCCGGGAATAGTTGGCGAGTTCATGTATTTTTTGCCGGTAACTCTGGTAATTGTGCTGCTGGCTTCGCTTTTTGTAGCTTATATCATAAACCCGGTTTTTGCCGTCACGTTTATGAAACATGAGTTTGATGTCCCGATAACACCCATAAACAAAAAGAAAACCATTATCTCGGGCTGTATTACTGTGGTGCTGGCGACAATAGGTTACCTGTTACACTGGACAGGACTGGCCAACTTTATTATTTTTGCCTTTCTGATGTTGTTGTTTTATGATTTTGTGCTCAAACGGGCCATAAAAAAGTTCAGGGAGAAAACCTGGCCATGGGTTATTGAGAAGTATGAAAAATTATTGCGCGCAGTCTTATTGCGCAAAAGGTCCTATTATGTTGTGGCCGGCACGGTTGTTTTGTTGCTCCTTACGCTTGTTGTCATGGCATTATGGCCGCCCAAAATTGTGTTTTTTGCCGATAACGAACCCAACACCATCAGCGTGTCAATTACATTGCCTGTCGGAACCGATCAAAAAATCACCGATTCGGTTACAAAAATTGTAGAAAAGCGTATAGGGGAAGCCATCGGAAAGGACAATCCCATCGTGGAATCGGTCATTGCCAATGTTACCAACGGAGTCGCCGGCGACAATTTTGATTTCGACCGTTTCCCTTCTCCCAACAAAGGAAAGGTAACCGTCAACTTTGTGGAGTTCAGCCACCGTAATGGTGAAAAAACCAATCCCTATGTGGAAAAAATCAGGGACGCTGTTAAAGGTATTCCCGGCGCACAAATTACTGTGGTGAAAAGCAAGCTGAGCCCGCCCACTGGTAAGCCTGTGAATATTGAAGTCAGCAGCGATAACATTGTTTCACTGGTGGAAACGGCCAAAAAATTCCGAACCCATATTGATTCGCTGCAGATACCCGGCATTGATGAGCTGAAATGGGATTTTGATGAAAACAAGCCGGAGATACTGATTGATATCGACCGCGTGCGGGCAAACACCGAAGGCCTGTCCACCGGACAGATAGGCAGCGAGTTGCGTACCGCCATTTTTGGCAAAGAAGTTACCAAAATGAAAAAGGATGAAGACGAATTTCCTATCACGGTGAGAGTAACCGAAGAACAAAGAAAAAATTTCAACAAGATTCTCGACCAGAAGATAACCTACCGCGATATGACAACATTCTGGCCACGCCAGGTGCCGTTGTCTTCGCTCGTAAAGGTGGATTATACCAACTCCTACGGAGGCATAAAACGTAAGAACTTCAAAAGGGTAATCACTATATCCTCCGAGGTGCTGCCGGGTTATAATGCCAACGAAATTGTCAGGCGTATTTCCAACGAAGCAGAGCTTTTTGCTAAAGATGACAATGTGGAAATTAAAATGACCGGCGAGACAGAGTTTATGAAAGAGTCAATAAACTTTTTATTGCAGTGTGGTATCATAGCGCTGGGGCTGATTTTCTTTATTTTGATCACGCAGTTCAACTCGGTTTCCAAGACATTAATCATATTGGTGGAGGTGGTTTTCAGCATCATAGGTGTGTTGCTGGGCATTATCATTTTCAGGATGGAGTTTTCCGTTATCATGACCGGTATCGGTATACTGGCCCTGGGAGGCATTGTAATCAGGAACGGCATACTGATAGTAGAGTTTGCCGATCTTCAGCGATCGCATGGAATGCGTACCCGCGAAGCTATTGTGAAAGCCGGAAAGACAAGGATAACTCCGGTGCTTCTCACGGCTACTGCTACACTGTTGGGATTGCTGCCGCTGGCTATCGGTATGAACTTTGATTTTATTACCTTGTTTACCGAGTTTAATCCGCATATCTTTTTCGGCGGCGACAATGTGATGTTTTGGAGGAGCCTGTCCTGGACTATCATCTTCGGGTTAAGCTTTGCCACCATACTGACGTTGCTGGTGGTTCCTGCCATGTACCTGATACTGGCCGAATGGTGGACAAAAAGAATGAGGGTTATATCCAACAAAAACTACCGGCGCATTCAGAAAAGCAGGGCATAAAAGTTTGTCAGGCTGGTTGCCGAAAGGTGCCGGGCCACTTCATTCATCGCGGTAGAGCAACAGTATGGCCGAATTAGGGACCAGATAAAATTTTTCTTTGTCGAATTCTATTTCGTAGGCTTGGTTTTGCAGATAAATGGCCATGTCGCCCTCCCTGGCTTGCAACGGAAGGTATTTCACTTTGTTGTCGGACTCTTTCCAGCGTTCTTCGTCTTCCTGTGGAAATGGAATAGGGTAGCCCGGGCCGGTTTTTATCACATAGCCCACCTGAATATCTTCTTTTTCAGCTACCCCGGGAGGCAATAACAATCCTGTTTTGGTTCTGTCGCTGGTCTTTGTTTTCTTAATCAATACCCGGTCGCCAACAACAATCAACTTTTTTATATTACCCAGTTTGATATTCATAACGGTGTTTTTTACAAAATTATGAAACTATTTAAATGCCTGTTCGATAATTGAATTTATCTTTGCGAAAATAAAAACCGGCTTTTATGAAAAAAGCAATCGTATTTTTCTTATGTATTCTGAACGCGCTCATGAGTGTTTGGGCTCAGGATTCGCTGATTATGAACAACGGCAAACACTATAAAGGTAAGGTGGTTGCTTTCAATAAGACCGAAACTGTGTTGAGGTTCGAAGTGCAGAAAAATAAAAAAATAAAAACCAAAGACTTTCAACGCGACGATATTTTTGCCATTTATTATAAGGACAGTGTCAGCAGGGTGTTGTACACTCCCCTGGCAAGCGATGAAGAAACCATGACACTGGAAGAGATGAGTAGTTTTGTTGCCGGCGAAAATCTGGCGCAATACCGTTATCATGCTCCCTGGGCTTCGGCTATTGGCGCTGTAACAGGTGCGGGTATGTTTTATATCGGCATGTGGGGCGTGGCAGTGCCTGTCGCCTATGTGGGCGTTGTGTCGGCAATGCCTACGCTGCCAAAAGCAAAAAAATATTTTCCTCCCGAAAAACTAAACGATGATTATTATGTGGATGGCTTTAACCAGATAGCCCGACGGAAAAAACTTATTAATGCAGCCATCGGCAGTGCCGCCAGCATGCTGATTTGCGGTACTATCACTGCCATCCTGACTTTTAAAAATTATAATGACTGAGTTGTAGTTGCGGGTTTGTGTATTATTTATAGGCCTATAAAATTAGTTTGAGAGGGTAGCTCAAAGCTGAAAACTTTTTACATCATTTATTTCCTTTTAATATCGAACACTGATTAACGAATGGTGATTTATGATTTAATACAACACTTCAAAAATCTGAAATCCCTGCTTTCTGCAGGCAAGGTTAATGGAAATTCTTACATCATTTATATCCTTTAAAAAAAAATATCGGATAATCCGAAACGTACACAAAATTCCTCATACTGCCGTATGATCATTAATATAGCGAATGTATTGATGTTGAATTCGAGTGACAAGAAAGGGTTGAATGGATTTAATGATCACTTATTTGAAACACTTGTCTATCCAGTCACATAAGTCGTTTAATACTTTTTTGTCAAAAGGACCTTCAGTTTTTATTTCACCATTAATTCCTAAATGAGGGGCAAATCCATGTCCCAGGCCTTTATATATTATTACCTTGCTTTTGGCATTATTGTTTTTTTCTATCGCCTTTTTTACCAAATATGCTTGTTCTACGGGGGTTTCTACATCAATATCGCCGTGTAAAACCAAAATGGGTTGGGTTAATTTTAATATTCTCTCCGAATTTGGCTCATCCTTGAATAATTCTTTAACTCTTATTGCAGGACGGTCGATTCCCAGCATTTGGTCATCCGGCATATTTTCTATTGAATAAATCGTTTCAAGAAACTCCTTTTCACTGAGAAAAAAATGTCTCAATAATTCCTTAAATGAAGAACCAACTACACCCATTAGAACTAATCCTACTACATCTTTTCTTTCTTCCGCTATTTTTGTCGCTAAAATCGTTCCTTCGCTCCATCCTATCAATATGATTTTTTTATATTTCTTTCATTTTTCAAAAACTCTATTTCTGAATGTACGTCTTTTAAAAGGTTGGAATATGAAGATGTACTGTAAATAGCGAAATCTACTTCTGTTATCGTTTTTTTTACTCCTCTTTTATTAACTCTTATTACAGAATATCCTCTTGAGGATAACGATTCTGCAATAACTTTATAATTTTTAACTTCTTTCCCGGTAGTTGTTTGGGGAATGCTGTCAATAAGGGCAGGCCAGGAGGCATCCATATCTAATGGAGCCGAACCGTGTATCAGAACAATACCGGGTAAATTGTTATTGCTTTGTTCCGATGAATATGTTATTATTCCTTCAATTGTGTACCCATCGTGCGTTTTATAGGCTATTTTTTTTTCTGAGAATTTATTATGAAGATTTTCTTTGGTATGTGAACACCCGTAAATGTTACATAAAATGTACACAATGGCTATAAATACTGTTTTTCTCATATTGTTTTATTGTTGTTTTATTATTGTCCCAAACACCAGTGCCCTCTTTTGAGCCGCATCCGACGCGGCAGATATAAACCTTTCCTGCCATAATACACATTGCTTTCAAATTTGCCAAAAACTGTCAACCCTGTCTGAACTGAAGCTTTAAGGCCGGCACGAGTTATGAGATTTTTAGTTTCCAAAGATAGTTTTTGTCCTGATTACTGGATAAAAAAACATACAATGTCATTCTAAAAGTTGCCTCCGAAATTAATACTTACATTAATTGTAAAATGATGTTCACTGAAATCCTCCTTTCGGGGTGGCACGACATTACTAATATTATCGTGGTAAAAATGAGAGTCGCGAATTGATTTTCCCGCAACAACCATTCTTTGATCACGATAAATTATACCAGGCCCAAAATTCAAGTCAAAGAAAAAGTGATTACGTACAATTTTAATCCCCAAATTCCAAAAAACCCCGATAATATTGGCATTATCGACTTGTTTCCGGTACAACCAATAATAATCTCCATCTGAACTATCCCAAATGTGATAATCCGTTGAATCGACATGAAGGTATTTATAGACTCCTTTTAATGAGAAATAGCCAAATGTGGCTTTATTGGGTTTTTTCGGTTTAGTGAAATAAACGTTGATCTGGGGTATCACATAAAGTCCGGAATAAAATTCGAACGGTCCATGTTGGGTAGTGCCGGCAATAAAAAGTCTACTATAATTTCTTTGGCTGGCGTATTTATACCCCGCCGCTAAACCAAATCCAAAAATACCAGGTTTGTATTCATAAGCAAGTCCAACCTGATCAAGGAGAACACTGTTTATTGGGTTTATTGAAATATAATGTCGTGGAAAGTGCTTTGCCTCTGTTGAATCTGATTTCTGACCGTAGATAAAGACAGGAAATAATGACATATAAATAACAATAATTTTTATTTTCATTGTCTCAGTTTAAAATGAGTTCTAACCATTGTGCTATCAGATTTCCACTGTTTTTACTTTTATTTCGAATGCATTTTCCCTTTTTATGGTTTTAAAACATAAAAATACATAAGTTTTAACTATGAGTGTTTAATTAAGGAAAAATTTTTCATGAAGTGCATTTATCAGTTATTCTATTTGAGATTAATAAGGCATTCCGTGATTTTCCACCACGAAATTCATGACTGATTTTTTGGCCCACGGCGGTTGTCTGTGCACTAAAAACAAAAAAGGCTGTTCAACAATGTCAGAACAGCCTTTTCTATTAAAAAGAAAAATTATTTTTGCTTTTCAAAAGTGTATTTATAACTCCATACATCGGTGTCGCCATTGTCATTAGCGTTGCCTTCATCAATAATGACAAGTTCTTTGCTGGCAAGCCTGTCGATGCGGCATAAACCACCAGTAAACAAATGATCACCACCTTCAAGGATTACATAACTTTTGTTTTTGTCAGAATCCACCCATTCCCAATATCCTGTAGCTGTTTGAACATCGGTATTTCCACCAACAGTATATGTTTCACTCCATGACATTTTTCCCCATTTTTCGATGGTCAT
>JAGNBV010000123.1 GCA_018004645.1 Bacteroidales bacterium | reverse complement strand
TCGAAATGCAGATCAAAGGATACAACATCGTGCTGGCCCATCCTGAGCGCTACCTTTACTGGCAATACGAGTTTTCCGGTCTTGAGAAATTAAAAGACCGCGAACTGCTTTTTCAGCTTAACATCCTCTCCCTGACAAAAATCTATTCTCAGGACGTGCACAAACTGGCTGTCAGGCTGATAAAAGAAGGAATGGTTGATTTTGTAGGATCAGATACTCACAGTATGGATTATATACCAAAAATGAAAGACGTACTTACCGGAAGATTATTCCAGGATTTGGCCGCCACTGGGCAGATTAAAAATAATTTGCTATCAGATTGATACCTCTTCTATTTCTGCCGCAGGAGCAATTTTGCGCACCAGGCCCTGCAACACGGTACCAGGCCCCAACTCGGTAAATATCGTGGCTCCGTCAGCAACCATATTACTAACACTTTTTGACCACCGGACAGGAGCTGTGAGTTGTTTGTTCAGGTTTTCTTTTATGATCTGTGGATCTGTCGAGGGTTGGGCCGTTACATTCTGATATACCGGGCATACAGGCTTATGGAAGCGTGTTTGTTCGATGGCCAGCGCCAGGTCGGCACGGGCCGGTTCCATCAAAGGTGAATGGAAGGCCCCGCCCACATTCAACGGCAGCGCTCTGCGCGCACCGGCCGCCTTGATGCGTTCACATGCAAGGGTGATACCGCTGACACTGCCCGAAATGACCAATTGACCGGGGCTGTTATAATTGGCAGCAACCACCACGTCATCTATTTCGTTGAGAATTGCTTCCACCTTTTCATCTTCAATACCCATAATCGCCGCCATAGTACCGGGAGCCGATTCACAGGCTTTCTGCATGGCCTGTGCACGTTTCGACACCAGGCGCAATCCGTCTTCAAACGACAAGGCCCTGGAGGCAACCAGCGCTGAAAACTCGCCCAGGGAGTGGCCGGCCACCATATCGGGCATAAATTTATCACCCAGAATTACTGAAAGAATCACCGAATGAAGAAATATAGACGGCTGTGTCACTTTTGTTTGCCGCAAATCTTCATCGGTGCCGGCAAACATCAGATCGGTAATCCTGAAATCAAGAATACCGTTGGCTTGTTCAAACATTTGCCGTGCTTCAGGAAATTTCTCATAAAGATCCTTGCCCATGCCTACATATTGGGCTCCCTGACCGGGGAAGACATATGCTTTCATAATAAAATTTTTTAACTATTCTCTGCTGCCAAACAAGCGGAGCAAAAACAAGAACAGGTTGATAAAATCGAGGTATAAGGTCAAAGCGCCCATGATGGCCATTTTTCTGACGTCGGTCTGTTCAACCCCGATGCCCATGCCGATACGTTTTAATTTTTGAACGTCATACGCTGTAAGGCCCGTGAAAATCAGCACCCCGATAACACTGATGACATAACCCATCATGCTGCTTTTCAGGAAAAAATTTACTATCATGGCAATTACTATTCCTATAACGCCCATCATCAGTATGGAACCAAATTTCGTGAGGTCGGTTTTGGTAAAATACCCTGCCAGCGCCATCACGCCAAACATTCCTGCGGTAACGGCAAACGTGATGCCTATGGTTCCAAGGCTAAAAGCAAAAAATATAAAACTGAAGCTCATACCCATCAATACGGCATATACAATGAACAGGAGTGTCATCAGCGGAGCAGACAATTTCTGATATCCGAACGACATCAGCAGCACAAAACCCAGCGGGGCAAACATCACTATCCAGCCTAATACCGAGAGGCCGCCCTCGGGCTTCACCAACACCGACATCAGCGAAGGTGATCCTGCCCATAAAAAGGAAGTTACGGCGGTAATAGCCATCGCAAGAAACATCCATGAAAAGACTTTCGACATAAACCCGCGGGTTACAGAAGCTATTTCTTCGGGGTCGCGGTATTTGATACTTACATTTTCTTCGTTAAACATATTCATAAAAATATTTTTTTGCAAAATTAATAAAAATCAATGCAGCTTGGCGCTGATTAGCGTTAAAAACTCGGTACGTGTCTTTTCGATAAGAAAAGCCCCTGTGAAATCCGAGGTGGTGGTCACCGAATTTTGTTTCTGTATGCCACGCATCATCATACAGAGGTGGTTTGCCTCAATAACCACGGCCACACCCAACGGGTTCAGGGTTTCCTGAATACAGTTTTTTATCTGTGAAGTTAGTCGTTCCTGTACTTGCAATCGGCGGGCAAAAGCGTCAACCACGCGTGGAATCTTACTTAATCCTACGATATAACCATTCGGAATATACGCAACATGGGCCTTTCCGACAAACGGCAGCATGTGGTGCTCGCACAAAGAATATATTTCTATATCCTTTACAATGACCATTTGTTTATAATCTTCTTTGAACATGGCTGAGCGCAGAATTTCTTCCGGGTTCAGGTCATAGCCATGAGTCAGGTATTGAATGGCTTTGGCAACACGTTCCGGAGTTTTCAACAAGCCTTCCCTGTCGGGGTCTTCACCGATCAGCTGAAGCACTTTCCTGTAGGAAACAGACAACTCTTCCGTAATACCGGAGTTTTCCCGGATAACTTTATCAGGAATATCATCCATTTCATTTTCTTTTAGCATTTCTTTATCTATTGCATTCATTTAGATATTATTACTTCATTCACCATAATATTCCACATAATTATTCTCTGTTTCGCAAATTTTCACACAATGAAGCCTTGCATGGTGTTTGGCAACAGTTCCCGACAACTGTTCCCAGATAGCCACCGCCAGGTTTTCAGTTGAAGCCATCCTGCCTTTCATAAAACCAACCTCGAGATTCATATTTTTATGATCGATTTTGTCAATAATATGCAATCTGATAAGTTCACTCAGAGTTTTGAGGTTAATAATCATTCCGGTCTGCGGATCGGTATCTCCGCATACGGTAACAAAAAGCTCATAATTGTGCCCGTGCCAGTTGGGATTGGAGCATTTTCCGAAAATTTCCAGATTTTTTTCATCGGAAAAATCTTCGCGAAACAACCTGTGTGCCGCATTAAATGTTTCTCTTCGGGTTAGAAAAACCATCTTAAATTTTTTACAAAATTACAATAAAAACGTGAGCCTGCCTGTTTTATTACCAACTATTAAATCAGGCTATTGCTATCTTTGCAAAAAAATAAAAATGAAAAGAATTACCCTCTTGCTTGGGTTGCTGTTTTTACTAAACCCCTATCGCATTTTTTCGCAGACCGCTGAAGACTTTTATGCGGCAGGAGTGGAAAAATACAACAATGGTCTTTATGTTGATGCGCTGCTGGATTTTACCCAGGCCATAAAAGAAAAGTCGTCCTATACCGATGCATATATTTACAGGGCTATGTCTTTCAATGCCATTGGCAATTATGCCGAAGCTCTCGACGATTACACCACGGCAATAGAGCTTGACCCCGGCAATGCCGATGCCTATACCAACCGTGCTGTGCTCAAAAGCAACCTTGGACAAAACAAAGAGGCCATTGAAGATTGCCAAAAGGCCATCGCCGCCGACAGCGGTTTTTTTCGCGCTTACTTTGTTCGCGGATACTGCCGATACCTTATCCGAGATTATAAAAATGCCATCAGCGACTATACCCAAACCATCATATTGCAACCGACATACGTTAATGCTTTTTACAACAGGGGGATGGCCTACAGCATTCTGGCCAGCTATAAGACGGCCTGTGAAGATTTCAGCAAAGTGATTGAAATGTCGCCTAAAGACTACCGCGCATACGTGAGCAGAGGGATGGTAAACGGCAAGCTGAAAAAATTCCCGGAAGCTCTCAGCGACTATGACAGTGCCATAGCCATCAAACCCGATCATGCAAACGCTTATTACAATAAGGCATACACGCAATTTGAGATGAAAGATTTTGCCAATGCAGAAAAAAACTATTCCAATGCCATTAAAATCAAGGGAGATTACTATGATGCTTACTATAACCGCGGACTAAGCCGCTATGAGCAAAAAAAATATGAGGAAGCTATCAGTGATTATAATGTCATCCTTGATAAAAAACCCAACGACTTTGAAACATATCTGAACAGAGGGTTGTGTAAAAACCAACAGGGAAACATTGCCGGAGCAATAGAAGATTTCAGCAAGGCCATAGAGATCGAGCCAACTTACGTTAAAGCATATATCAACAGAGCCATCTCAAATCAAACACTTGACAGGCATGATGAGGCATGCGCCGACTGGAAAAAAGCTATGGAGCTGGGCAGCAAAACAGCCGAGACAAACTATGATCAACATTGTAAATAAAATCTTTCAGCAAAAAAATCATTCGTTGTATCTTCTGACGAGCCACAGGACATTTGTAATATCATGCCGTCAATCCCATTAATGACGGGGCTCTGAGACAATGATTACTATACAGTAAAAAAGGAGGAAAAGAATACCGGGCAAAAATGTTAAAAATAAGATAATATTTTTTCTCGATTTTATCTCCATTTTTCCCCACAACCAGCCATGGTTATTAACAATCGCCTGATGATAAAATTTTAAACAATTATTGCAAATATTTGTTTATTAGATTATTTTTGCACCAATTAATAATAAATTAACGTTAAATTTTAAAGACATGAACAAACAGGAATTAATCGATGCTATTGCAAAAGAAAGCAAATTATCAAAAGCCTCTTCAAAAAAAGCTTTGGAAGCCTTAACAAAATCAGTTGGCGGCGCCATGAAAAAAGGTGAAAGAGTTGGTTTAGTAGGTTTCGGATCATTTTATGTTGTAAAAAGAAACGCCAGAACCGGCCGCAACCCGCAAACAGGAGCCAAAATGACCATCAAGGCCAAAAAAGTTGTAAAATTCAGAGCAGGTTCCAAACTTATCTAAGACAATTCAAACTTGTAAAAAAAATCCCGGAAATCCCCGGGATTTTTTTTTGCATCAATTACATATTTTGTACTATCTGTACCGGCGTTCGTAAAATCCCAGCACCACAAAACGAAAAAACAACAGGCCTGCGGCACACACCAGGGCGCTAACCCAAAAGATTGCCGATAACGATATTTTTTGCGCTATAAGCCCCGACATAACCATACCCAGTCCCATGCCAAGGTCCACAGCCGTATATAAGGTTGAGTTGGCCGCACCGCGATGGGTAGAATTGGCAAGATTATTTACGATCGACTGAAAGGTTGGAAATATTACCCCGTTGCCAAAACCGATAATGATGGCAGAAAAAAAATACAGCACTGCATTTTTGGCCAGGGCAAGCATAGGAAACCCTATTATTAACAGTGCAATACATACGGTGATAATCCTGCGGGGACCGTGCCTGTCAAATTCCTTTCCCGAAGTAAGCCGGGCTATGGCAATACCGGCAGATAAAAACAAAAAGTATAGCGATGCATTTTTAACACCCAATTCCTGACCATATAAGGCAACAAATGAAAGCATACTTCCATAGGCGATCATGGTAATAAACACATTGGCCGAAGGCCTCAAAGATTTCTTATCAAAAAGGATGTTCCAGTGAAATGTCATCCGTTTGCCAACAACAAAACGTTTGCGCATTTGGATAGCCCATGCACAGGCCAAACTCATCAGGCTGATAATGCATGAGGCAAGAAACACGACTATAAAGCCCCACTGCTGACATATAAACAGCCCTATCACCGGCCCCACCGACATTCCTATCGTGGTGGACAAGGCAAAGTACCCTATTCCCTGTCCCCGTTTTGTAGCAGGAATAATATCGGCCGCCACTGTGGAACCCGAAACCGTTGTGAACCCCCACGTAAGTCCCTGTGCAAAGCGTAGCATCAAAATGGCAGTAATGCTTAAAGCTACCAGATATCCGGCAAACAAAAAAGAATAAATGACCAGGGCTATCAAAAATACTACCCTGCGGCCAAACCTGTCGAGAGCAAAACCCGAAAAGGGCCTGACTAATACCGCTGCAATAGTATAAGCGCCTACTACAATACCTACCTGCATTTCCGACGCCTCAAGATCATTGACCAGATAAAGAGGAAGTGCCGATAGTATAGCATAATAAGTGACATACATCAAAAAATTCGACAAAATAAGGAATATAAAATTCCTGCTCCAAATCCTCTCGTTCATCAGACTTTGATTTGTAATATCACAAGGCAAAATTACCAAATAAACTGCTATTGCATCGTTATAAAAACGACTACATTGTTTATTGTGAAATTATCGACGTATCTTATTGGAATCCCCGATAATTGGGAAAAATCTCTGCAGAGATTAAAAGGAAAATCTCTGCAGAGATAAAAAAAACACTGTTGTAGTATCAACCAAAAAACCGGTTACAGCGTGTAATCCCCTTAAACCGTTTTTTCAACGTTCCACACAAAGGCCCTGACACCGATTTCTTTATTAAGATTGTCGAGTTTTTTTACTTTTTCCAAAACAGTATCCACCATATCGTCTTCAACGATTGTCAACAGAGCCGAATTTAATTCCGGCCAGGTATGGGTGCCCATTCTCGGTTCCCCATCGGTGGTACCGGTGCCGTACACTGTCGGCCACTGGGTAAACCCACGTATGTTAAGCATTTCAAGAAGGCACTCGATCTTTTCAGTCATGGCCTGATTATACATAATCATTATTGCTTTCATGTCAACACAATTTTAAATATTCATAGATTTCATCACAGCCACGGCATCTCTCTTTGCTTTTCGTTCAGTACGCCTGACAACGATACGATATACCACCGGAACAATGACCATGGTAACAAGTGTACTGAAAACCAAACCACCGATAACAACAATACCCATCGGTTTCCATATTTCTGATCCTTCTCCGGTACTCAGGGCCAGTGGAAGCATACCTAAAATAGTGGTTAATGTAGTCATAAGTACCGGGCGTAAACGTGAGCGGCCTGCCTTAAGGATAGCCTCATCCAGACTATTGCCCCTATCACGCATCAGGTTGGTAAAGTCGATCAGCACAATTGCATTTTTAACGGCAATCCCAATAAGCAGAATGGCGCCCAATGCAGCAATGATACTTAAGGTTGTCTTTGTCATTACCAGGGCAAGGATAACCCCCGTAAAGGCAAATGGAACTGACACCATGATGATTAGAGGCATCTTGAGTGATTCAAATTGCGAAGCCATAACAAGGTACACGAGCA
>JAGNBV010000022.1 GCA_018004645.1 Bacteroidales bacterium | reverse complement strand
CTCACCGGCTATTGGTTCTTTAAAGAAAAGCTCTCCGGTATAAATATCGTTGGCATAGCGCTGGCTGTAATTGCCATAATATTTATCGCCTGGAAATAAAAAAAGGCCTCCCTTTCGGAAAGCCTTTATAAGTTCACCTTGACAAGGTTATTTCTTACCTTTGGCCGATGATTCTTTGTTGAGCTTGTCTTTCACTTCGCTGTTCTTCTTTTCCAGTTCATTTACCTGCATTTCCAGATCGTCGAGTTCCTTTTTCTTTTTGTTATACTCAGCATCGGTTATCTTCTTGTCTTTTTTGTTTTGTTCTAATTTGTTTTTCGCCTCTTTTATCTTGGCGTGCGTATCTTCGTTGGTTTTGGTAGTACTGTTGATTGACTGCTTTGAATTGGATACTGCTTCCTGTTTTGATTTTGCTTCTGCAGCCCGATGTTGTCCGAATTCTTTGCCTTCCAGGCCTTCCTTATTTTTTCCATAGGCATTGCCTTTGCCCTGATTTTCTTTATCTTTTACTTCACCCTGAGTTTTGTCTTTGCCCTGCGGGTTTTGTGGTTTTACAGGCGTTTGGGGTTCTCCGGGTTTTACAGGAACAACTGGTTTAGGCGGCTGGCCGACAGCCGGTTTGGGCACAGGAGGCGTTTTAACTTTTACTGGCTGCGGTTTGGGAGGCTTCGGGGGCTTATCGCTTCCCTTGCCCTGCTGTGCATATACCTGTGCACTGAAAACCAGTCCGGTAATGAGCAATGTAACCAGAAATTTTTTCATAATGGTAATGTTTTAAATGTTTTTTAATAAACTATCAGCTTTCTCATTCAGTTGTTCAGCTTCCGCATTTACATCAGAGGCCGAATTTTGAATTTCTTGTAATTCCTGTGATACTACTGTATCATTGGTGGCTTCATTTTTGTCGCCACTGCCGCCACAAGCGCTGAACATGAGGCCGCATACTAAAAGAATAAATAATTTTTTCATCGTTTTTTTTTCGCAAAGATACATAGGTATTTTTAAATATGTGCAAATTTTACTCCTCCAATGACTAATTTTTTTACTTTTGAACCCGCAAATTTTTCATACTACAAAAACCATACTAAAAAATAAATTATCCATGACTGAAAAAATTATTAACGAGAAATACCTTGCAAGTGCCATAAACAGGGCAAAAGAAAAAGGCGTTATCCTGCCCACTTTCCGGCAGATGGAAAACCCTGAACTGATACCGGAAAAGATAAAAAACAAATTAAAGGATATAGGCCTATGGGACCTCCACCCCCTGAACCTTTTCCGCATCACATGGAAAAACGAGCCAAAGAAGACGGGGGGATTATATGATGGTGTAAACTATTTGGAACTTCCCAAAGAAATAACCGGGGTGGATGCCCGCATAGTTTTTCTGGTCGGAAAATGGTTCCCTACCGGCGCCCATAAAGTTGGCGCAGCATACGGCTGTCTTGTCCCCCGTATCGTTACCGGTCAGTTTGATCCCGCGTTTCATAAAGCCGTATGGCCTTCCACCGGTAATTATTGCCGCGGCGGCGCCTTTGACTCATACTTGTTAGGCGTTACCGCAGTGGCCATCCTGCCCGAAGAAATGAGTAAAGAACGTTTCAACTGGCTGAAAGAAATCGGTGCCGAAGTGATAGCTACACCGGGTTGCGAATCAAACGTAAAAGAAATTTACGATGCCTGTTGGGATATACGCAAAAACCGCAAAGATTGCGTTATTTTCAACCAATTCGAAGAGTTTGGAAATCCCTGCTGGCACTACCATGTTACGGGTAAAGCCGTTGAAGAAGTAGTGAAATCCCTCGGAGGGAATCTCTCCGCTTATGTCAGCGCTACGGGTTCAGCAGGAACCATTGGCGCCGGAGACTACCTGCGAACTGTTTATCCTCATATCAAAGTAGTAGCTTCCGAAGCATTGCAGTGTCCCACCCTGCTCATGAACGGCTTTGGCGGACACCGCATCGAAGGCATTGGCGACAAACATGTTCCCTGGGTGCACAACGTCAAAAACACCGACATGGTTACAGCCATTGATGATGAAGACTGCATGAGGCTGTTGCGCCTGTTTAATGAACCCGAAGGGAAAAAACACCTTGCAGACGCCGGCTTATCTTCAGAAATTATCAGCCAGTTATCGCTGATTGGTATTTCAGGAATTGGCAATCTGTTATCGGCCATAAAAGCTGCAAAGCACTATGAAATGACCTCCGAAGATATCATCGTAACACTGGCCACGGATTCTGCTGAAATGTACCAGTCTCGTGTTACAGAACTTGCTGAACAAAAGGGCGCCTATAACAGCCTGCAGGCTGCCAAAGACTTTGAAAAATGCCTGTTCGGAACAGGTACCGACAACATAAAGGAACTGACATATACCGACAGAAAAGCCATCCACAACCTGAAGTATTACACATGGGTGGAACAACAAGGAAAAACCTATGAAGAAATAAATCAATTGTGGTATGACCGTAATTTCTGGCCCGACACCTTTAATCAGGTGACCTATTGGGATGAAAAAATCGATGAATTCAACGAACGCAGCGGCGTATTGAAAAACTTATAACCATGTGCGAGTTTCTCAAAAATCCGTTTTATAGGGAAGTCCCCCAATGGACAAATCAGGAAAATGCTTTCATAAATGAGGACATCCTGAATTTTCACCGTTTGCTGGAAGGTTATGAGCCCACGCCGGTGCACTCCCTGAACGGCCTGGCTAAAAAATTGGGGATAGGTTCAGTGTATGTGAAAGATGAATCGTTTCGCTTTGGTGTCAAGGCATTCAAACCGCTGGGAGCTTCTTATACCATTTTCCGTTTTCTGAAATCAAAATGGGAAGATAGCTATGCGTCGGAGTTCACGGTGTCGGACTTTAAGAATCATGAAAAGATGGCCGCCTTAGGAGCCTTTACTTTTTGTGCCGCCACCGACGGCAACCATGGGCGCGCCGTGGCATGGACCGCCCGCATCCTGAAACAGAACGCCGTGATTTATATGCCCGCAAACACGGTCGCTTCCCGGATAAAAAACATTGAAAGCGAGGGTGCCCGTGTAGTACTTATCGACGGCACCTTTGATGAATGTGTAAGCCGCGCAGATGCCGATGCCAAAGCCAACGGGTGGATCATCATTTCCGATACAGCCTATCCCGGATATATGTTTTATCCCCAATTTATCATGGCCGGATATTCCACTATCTTCCGCGAAATGGATGGTATCGTTACCATGCCGTCGTCCTGCAAAGCAGACATCGTCATACTGCAGGCCGGTGTTGGCGGACTGGCCGCTGCTGGCACCTGGTATATGACACACAAGTATGGCAAAAACCGGCCACGGATAATTTGCCTGGAACCTACCCGTGCCGATGCATTTATGGAATCCGTTAAAAACGGTAAACCAACTCATTCAAAGCAGGATTATAATTCTATCATGGCCGGCCTCAACTGCGGGGTTTCATTACTGGCATGGGATTATATCAGCCAGGGTGCAAATTATATGCTTACCGTCAGCGACACCTATGCCGAAAAAGCTATGCGGCAATATTATTACCCCGAAGGCAACGACCCGCAGATTATTTCGGGTGAATCAGGCGCCTCAGGTATGGCAGGGCTGCTGGCGCTTTGTGAAGAAGAAAAGTTTTCAACACTCCGAAACGAACTGGGCATGAACTCCAAAACCTCTGTATTGCTCATCAATTCAGAAGGAGATACCGATCCGGTAAATTTCAAAAAAGTAATATCATAGAAAACCTCAACCTGGAATATAAAAAAGTATTTTTATGATTGTATTCAAACTCAACGGGGAAAATATCAATTATGACGGCGATCCCAAAAAACCTCTGCTGAAATACCTTCGGAACGATAAACACATCACTTCCTGCAAAGATGGCTGCTCAGGACAGGCATACTGTGGGGCCTGTATGGTAGAGATTAACGGGGAAGCAAAATTGTCGTGCGTTACGCTGATGGAAAAACTCCATGGAGCAGAAATTATCACACTCGAAGGTATTCCTGATGATATCAGAGACATTATTGCCAGGGCCTATGTCGAAAAAGGAGCCGTTCAATGCGGATTTTGCACACCCGGTTTTCTCATGCGCACCAAAGTGCTCTTTCAGAAAAACCCCAATCCCGGCAGGGAAGAAATCGTAAAAGCACTGAATGTGAACCTGTGCCGTTGCACGGGCTATGTAAAAATCATTGATGCCATCGCCCTTGCCGTCAGGATGCTGGCAGAAAGAAAACCCGTGGAATATTCTGCCAAAGAAGCTGCAATCGGGGCTTCTTTCCCAAAGTATCAGGCCTATGAAACAGCCATCGCTACCCGAAAGTTTGTCAACGATATGTACCTTGACGGGATGCTGTTCGGCGCCTTGAAATTCAGCGACCACCCGAAAGCAAAAATCCTCCGCATCGACTTCTCCGAAGCTGAAAAGTTGCCGGGAGTCATCAGGGTGGTTACCATCAAAGACATCCCCGGCGACCGTTTTACCGGTTCTATCATTGCCGACTGGCCCGCCATGCTGGCCGAAGGAGAAACCACCCGGTTTATCGGCGATGTGTTGTGCGGGATCGTGGCTGTGGACGAAGACACAGCGCGCAGGGCGGTGGATTTGGTACATGTCGATTACGAGATACTTTCTCCTGTTACCGACCCTTACGAAGCCATCAAAGAAGGAGCGTTGTCTGTTCATCCCGACCGTAGCAACCTGCTTGAAAATTGTATTGTACGGAGAGGCGGGGATATTGACCAGGCCATAAAAAATTCCGCCTTCGTTTCTACAGGATATTATACAACACAACGTATCGAACATGCATTTCTTGAACCGGAATCGGCCCTGGCAGTTCCTGAAGATGACACGATACACCTTTACAGCCAAGGCCAGGGAATTTATGTGGACCACAAACAGATAATTAAGCTACTCAATATCCCTGCTGAAAAATTGCGAGTAACTATGGTTCCTTGCGGTGGTGGTTTTGGTGGCAAAGAGGATCTTACAGTTCAGGGACATGCCGCCTTGTTTGCCTCGCTGACCGGCCAGCCCGTGAAAGTAACCCTTTCACGTGAAGAGTCCATACGTATGCACCCAAAGCGTCATCCGGTATTCATGGATTTCACCCTGGCCTGCGATGAAAAAGGCATGCTCACCGCCCTCAAACTGCGTGCAGTGGGCGATACAGGAGCGTATGCCTCCGTGGGAACCAAGGTTTTGGAACGGGTAGCCGGACATGCCAGCGGAGCCTATCATATACCGGTAGTGGATATTGAAGCCAAAACCATTTATACTAATAACATTCCTTGTGGCGCAATGCGCGGTTTTGGGGCTAATCAGGCAGCTTTTGCCCTCGAAAGTTGTGTTGACGACCTTTGTGAACAAGGGCACTTCGACAGGTGGCAGTTTCGTTACGACAATGCCCTGGAAGAAGGCAAAATGACGGCCACCGGGCAAATTCTCGAACAAGGGGTTGGCGTGAAAGCGACACTGGAGGCAGTAAAAAAAGCATTCTATGAATCCAAAAATGCCGGTTTGGCATGCGGTATAAAGAATTGTGGTGTCGGTAACGGGATGATAGATTTCAGCCATGCCCGCATCGAAATTAAATCCGAAAATGAGGTAGTGGTCAAACACGGGTGGACCGATATGGGACAGGGTATCTGCAATGTGGTGATACAGATAGTATGTTCTGAAACGGGCATTAACCCTGAGATAATCCAGGTTGAAATGGATACTGAAGCAGGGCTTGAAACAGGAATGACAACATCCTCGCGCGCCACGGTATTGCTGGGCAACGCTGTCATCGATGCCTCCCGCAAAATGAAAAACGACATGGAACAACATGTTCTTGCAGACCTTGTTGGCAAACAGTATTCGGGATATTCGGAATGTAACTGGACCACCAAACCCGGCGCCGATGTTGAAAAAATTGTTACTCATTTTTCGTATGGCTATGCCGCACAATTGGTAACTCTTGATGAGCAGGGCAATATCAAAAAAGTGGTTGCGGCGCATGACGCAGGAAAAATTATGAACCGGTCCATGTTTGAGGGCCAGGTGGAAGGCGCTGTGGTGATGGGCCTTGGCTATGCACTGACCGAGGACCTGCCGATGGAAAATGGCCGCCTGAAAAGCGTTAAGCTTAAAGATTGTCAGCTATTCAAAGCTAAAGATGTCCCCGAAATAGAAGTTATCCCCGTGGAGGTGGAGGACAATTTCGGGCCATATGGAGCCAAAGGATTGGGAGAAATAGGACTGGTGCCTACCGCTGCAGCAGTGGCTAATGCTCTTTACCAGTATGACAAAGTGAGAAGGTATCATTTGCCGATGAAAAGGAAATGACAGATAATAGGATTGCAAAAAACTGATATTTATTGGAAGTTCGGAGTGTCCTCATTAAAACAAGAGGTAACTGTTCTACCTGATAAAATTAAAATACTCTTTCTTCTCTTTTTTAGGAGATTCAACCGTTTCGGTTGTAGATTCCTTCATCTTTAACAGCCATGCCATATTTTTTCCCAATACACGCATGATCTGTTTGCCTTCAACATCCTGCTGCACCTCTCCGGGAGCCGAGCCATGTATCACATTCCAGTAATTTGATGTGGCCAGTATCATCTCAGAATATGAAAGATAATGATACAGGCAGTCAAGAGTAGCCGAACCTCCCGTTCTCCTCACAGCAGTTAAAGCTGCGGCCACCTTATGCCGGAATAAATTACCGTTAACTCCCGAAACAAAGAACAGCCTGTCCAAAAAGCTCTTCATCGTGCCCGCCACACCGGAATAATAAACCGGAGAGCCCAGGATGATGCCGTCGGCAGTTTTTAATTGCTGTATCCACTGGTTCAGGTCATCGGTGTTTATCACGCACTTCTCATCCCTGTTCCTGGCACAGTTGCCGCAGGCATTGCATCCATGTATCATTTTATGCCCGATATGCAACACTTCAAATTCAATACCCTGAGCCTGCAGCTCATTGCCCACCATGGCTAATGCATGAAAAGTATTACCTTCTTTGTGGGGGCTTCCGTTTACTGCTATTACTTTCATAAGCCTTGATATTTAAACGATACTAACTGAAACATAAAAATTTTAAAAACTCAAAAAATGACTTCCCGGTAATTGATATTCAGAAAGTTTACAGAAAAAGGCAACAGATATCCTGCTTATTCTTTCACGATTAACCTGCTGATTACCTCCTTACCAGCTGAAAAACACATCAGGTACGAACCCGCCGCATAATCTGACAGATCAAGGGCTACCGTATGCTTTCCGGATTTCATTTCAGAGGCCATAAGCGTTGTGGATTGTTTTCCCGAAACATCTGTCATCGTAACGACAATCATATCGTCGCCAGGCAGGTCAAATTCAAGGTTTAAAAAATCTTTTACAGGATTGGGAAAAAGAAGCGGTCGTAACCGGTCTTCCCCTGCATTGCATTCGGCTACGCCAACCAGTCCGGCCAGATCACGCTGCCAAATGCCTTTGGAATCGATACCTGCATAAAGTTTCGTATCGGAAACAGCCAGCGAAACCGGTTGAAAAGGCTGGATATTGGCAGAAATATTTGTCCACAAGTTGCCATTATCAGAGGTCAGATATACGCCGGCGGCAGTAGCGGCAAAAAGAGTGGATCCGCTTACAGCCAACGAAAATACCACGGGTACTAACCCATTATTCACCGCAGTCCATGTGTTTCCGGCATCGGATGAAACAAAAACGCCACCTCCAGGTGAACCGGCGAAGACCTTGTTCCCCGAAATCGCCAGTGCAACCACGGCAACACCTTGGATTCCGGTTCCGGGCATTTGCCAGGTTATTCCATTATTCGCCGACACATAGACACCTCCCTGTGTGCCCGCAAAAATTGTACTTCCGTTCACTGCCAGGGCCTCCACGTTTTGGCTGGTCATAGGTATGCCGATGTTGTTCCAGGAGATGCCTAAATCCGAAGAAACAAAAACTCCCCCATTAGCCGTACCCGCATAAATTGTGGATCCTGCGTGGCACAGGGCATAAACCCAACTGTTGCTCAAACCGTTGTTGGCACTGGTCCAGGTATCGCTATTGTCGGCAGATTTAAACACGCCGCCACCCGAGGTTCCAGCAAAAAGAAAAGAACCGGCAACGGCAAAAGCCTTTACCTGCGTATTTGAAATGCCCGCCGTATCCCAGCGCCATGTCAGCCCCTGATCGGGCGAAGAAAACAGGCCGGCAGCGGAAGTTCCGGTAAATACATTCGTGCCGTCTGTGAAAATTGCTACAGGCGTGGTATTGGGCAGCCCGGTATTTGAGGAACGCCACGTATTGCCATTATCGTCGGTAATCTGCACACCTCCATTTTGTTCACTTCCTGCGTACACTTTTCCTCCATAGGTTTTGAGTGTTAACAGGTTTTTGTCGCAACGCCGCATCATCGCGGGGTTGCCATCATCCCACAGGGCGCCGTCATTATCAGAAGTAAACAGTCCCTGATTCCATACTCCTGCATAAAGCCGTGAGCCGTTTTTTGTCAGGCTGATAACCACGGGAAATGTGCCGCTGTACGAATCGGGTAACCCTTGAGAACATCTGATCCAGCTTGCTCCGCCATTGGGCGTCTGATACACTCCGGCAGAGGTTCCCGCATAAATCTTACCACCCCCTGCAAAAAAAGAAAAAACTCCTGCCACCACATTAAACGGAGGATTAACCGGCAAGGTCAGCCCGGTATTCATGGCAGACCAGGCAGCGCCATTGTTGACCGACAGAAAGGCTCCGTTGGGCGTACCAGCCCATAAGCTGTCACCCTGCACCATTAAAACTCTGATTTCAGTTTCGGCAAGGCCACTTACCGCTGACCAGTTCGCACCGTTGTCGGACGACATAAAAAGGCCATGACTGTTGGTAGCAAAATAAAATGCCGGAGATTTATAAACAACCTGTTGCCCGCTTACACCGGACGGGAAGCCATTGTTTGACAACGCCCAGTTCTGACCATTGTCGGTTGAACGGTATGCACCGTTATCACTACATGCTATTAAGATTGAACCGTTAATGGCGATATCCCTGACTTTAACACCTTGCATCCCATTATTAAGTGCACTCCAGGTAGTGCCACCATTCAGAGACTGATATACACCATCGGGTGTGCCTGTACGAACACTTGTCCCGCTGAAGGCAAAACAACTGACAGCCCCCGAAAATGGGCCCATAGTCTGCTGCCATTGGGCAAAAACAGCCACGTTAACAAACAGTATAAAAAAAATTGAAAGTATCCGGTTTTTCATAAACTATAATTTTTTGAGAAATACAAGGCTAACAACTGCGAATATACGTACTTTACAGAAATTATAAGGTGCTGTTTGCCAGAATCGTTTTATTAATCAGAATTTCATAAAATTAACCCCAAGACCAAGGCCCAAGGTATAGCGAGTTGCAAACCCGAAAGCCGGGTATCCTTTTTTGTCGATGACTGCCCACAGGCCGGTTGAAAATTTCCCTATCCTGAGCAAGCCCGGATACACATTGGCATTGATAAAAT
Source organism: Bacteroidales bacterium (assembly GCA_018004645.1). Classification (GTDB taxonomy): domain Bacteria; phylum Bacteroidota; class Bacteroidia; order Bacteroidales; family CAIWKO01; genus CAIWKO01. The sequence continues at coordinate 24,640 of JAGNBV010000022.1, read as the reverse complement.
AATCGTCTACATTGGAAATCACCAGGGAGGCGAGCAGGGAATTATTTCTGTCGTAAAAAACGCCTATGCTGAATGGCGTTGTAACGGTTACTTCCCTGGCCGTTCCGGAAAGCAGCACCCGTTCGCCCGACCGCACTCCGGCGCCGAGCGATATGGCCGTGCCGTTTTTAAATTTCCACGAAGCGCCGATCAGCGTGCCCAGTCCCATGCGTGTGAACAATGACAGCCTGCGTTCAAACGGAAGCGCCCATTTGAAAGAATAATATTGCCCGCAGTTATACAGCGCAATATCGGGGTATGTGATAGATGGCTGCATACTCCAGTCTGCCATATTCAGTTCTTCGCTGAAAAACTTGCATACCTTTTTTGAACTGAACAGCGCCACACCGGCAAAATTGAACAAATACATATCCGGTAAAGGGTCGCTGTTACTGCCGATATAACCGTTGTTTTCCATGGTTTCATTTAAAATATCGGCAGCCATAAGCGTGATAAAACCTAACAAACGAGGGCATTTTATATTATGATAGCGATACCATTCGGATATGGTTACATACGACATTCCTCCGCCAAACAGATGTAGTACATAATTGGGCATCCATTGCCCTCCCTCCCTGCTGAAACTCAATGGAAGAATTTCAGTACGCATAAACTTATCCCATCCCACCTCGCAAATCACCTGATTGGGATGCCCGAGGTTCCAGAAAACATTTTTTAAAGAAACAGCATAGGGAAAGTTGAACAGGTGGCGGTCGTTCGCGCTGAGCTGGCAAATATCATAACCGGTATTCAGCACCAGGGTGAGCGGGTTGAACATGGCTTGCGAGCCGTAGTCATATCCATGATAAAAATAGTATGGTATGGAGTCGGGCTGTTCTACGGATATGCTGTCATCCTGAGCAGCAGCATTCCGGCTGCACAAGATGAAAAAGATAGCACCCAGAAAACAGAAAAAAAAAGTATGCTCAATTTTTTTTTGTGCTGACATGGAATAAAAACCCAGGTTTGTCCAATAAAAACTCGTGTATGTTGAAAATTACAAAAATATGAATTTTAGGGATTGTCAGCGGTTTAATAAATAGAGAAGAAAAACTAAATTCCACAAAGAACAGAACTCCGCCCTACAAAGGACCGGCGTTAATTAGGCCCGAAGCTGTGATTTCTGGTTTCAATAGTGCGGAAATGTTTCACCAATAAGAATAATCCATCCCGAAGTTAAAGAAATTCAACAATTATTATATAATTTAGCTGTCACAAATGAATAATTATTATACCAAAACATTCAGGACATATGATCCTTATAGCTGACAGCGGCTCCACGAAAACCCACTGGAAATTACTGAAAAAAGACAACACCCTGGAAACACACTATACCAAGGGATTGAATCCATTCTTCACGGATAAAAATGTTTTTTCGGAGGTAATCAACCATGGCCTTCCCATACCCAAAGATCAGGTAGAAGCACTTCATTTTTACGGTTCAGGATGTGGAACAGAGGGCATGATAGCCGTTGTTAAAGAATATTTACATGAAAGTTTTCCAACCGCCGCCATTTCAGTTTACGGAGACCTTTTCGGTGCTGCCCGCGCCATGCTGGGGAACCAGAAGGGTATTGCCTGTATATTAGGCACCGGCTCTGTTTCCTGTGTTTATGACGGCCAGAAGATTATCAGGGGCATTCCTTCACTGGGTTATATCCTTGGTGATGAAGGCGGTGGTGTTACGCTGGGCAGGGAATTGCTGAAGGCGTTTTTTTATCATGAACTTCCCGAACATCTCCATGCAGCCTTTACAGAAACTTATCATCTCACACGGGAAATGATGCTTGAAAACGTGTACCACCGCCCCGCTCCCAACGCTTACCTGGCTACATTTACGAAATTTATCAGAACCTATCAGCAGGATCCTTTTATTCACAATCTGGTGTACCGTTGTTTTGATATTTTCTTCAAGAATCACGTACAGGTGTACCCCGAACACAAGGAATTACCCCTCGTTTTTACAGGGTCAGTTTCTTCCAACATGAAAGATATTCTTGTCGAGGTCGCCGCGGCATACGGCACTACCATAAGCACTATTATGAAAGAACCCATGGAAGGATTAGTAGCATTTCACCTGCAAAACGACCGGTAGCTGCAGCCGACCTAGTATTTGTCAACTTCACTGCATTCTTTTTGGGAGTATTAATACAAAACAAGTTTTACCACAGCTTCGGGCATAGTGCCAGACAATTTCACAAAATAAACACCCCGGGCAAGGTACCTCACATCAATATTCTGGTGATTAACCCCTTTGTTGCCGACCACCTCCTTACATATCAGGCGTTGCCCGCAAACATTTAGAATTTCTACTGAAATGTCACGTCTTTCTTCACTGTACCACGTAATCATCACATTTTCATCAGCCGGATTAGGATGTACGCATAGTTTAAGGGGTTCATCAGTATTTGCCATACCCAGAATGCTAATATCAACAGTATCCGTTAACACGTCATTTCCGCATGCGTTATAAGCGGTTAGCGAAACAAAATAACTGCCTGTCATCGCATAAGTATGTACAGGATTCTCTTCAGCAGAGAAGGTTCCGTCATCAAAATCCCAGTAATAGGCATACGCATTCTGCGAGGTATTGGTAAAAGAAATACTATTATTAGTGCCGCTTGCCGTAAATGATGTTGCCGGGGGCTGTGTATAGACATATGCCGTTACCGGAGTACGTGCACTGCTGCATTCATTACCCTGCACCGACCAGTTATAAAAATAATAATAGGTTGACGTACTGTAACTGTTGCCTGTAATGCTCACCAAGCCATTGACGCTATATGGATAGCCCGCCCCGTTGGTATTCCTGTAAAGCCTCAACACTGGCCCTGCCAATGCAAGCCGGTATTGTGTGCCTGTAGCTATGTCCCAATTAAGATAAATAGTAGTCTTGCCCACTGGCAGGTTAACAACGGTATCCAAAATCAATGTACCCGCACCGGATAACAGTTTTATGGTACGGTTTCCAACGGTGTCAGCATACACATCCACCGATACCAGTCGTAAATCCTCCAGACAGTTGAAAATAAGATAATGCTGGGATGTACTCGAATAATAGCCACCACTTCCAAAAGAATAATTAGGTGGCCCCACATTAACTAAATCATTTATCACTGAATTTGCGTAATACGTTGTAATTGTATCCAGTACCGTGGTAGTGAATGTGTTTCCTGTATATAAAAGGTTTCCTGCAATTTCGTCATCATACCAATTAACAGTGCCGTCTGCCACGGTGGATAGCACGGCCTGAGCAGGTCCGCACACCGTATCATGAATAGCCACGGGGGCATCAGGCCGTTGCACAACAATATAGCCGGTACGGGTAAACGTATTTTGTCCGTAAGCATTCGAAGCAGTGAGCATCACCGTATAGGTTCCATTGGCAATATAGGTATGGGTTGGGTTTTGCAGGTTAGAGGTATTGCCGTCACCGAAATCCCAGAGGAAGGTGGTTGGAGCATTTGTGGAGAGATCGGCAAAATGAACTATTCCGTCGCAGGTGGTTAGAGGGCTGGCGGTGAAGGCAACAGACGGAGCCTGCCCGGAAGCAGAGCAGTTAAATTCAATGACATATCCGCGGCCATTTACATAGCCATCTGAATGCATCAGCAATGTGACAGCATTTCCGGTTGATACGATGTTTGCAGGGGGTGTATTTCCAGTCAGGCTGCAATACTTGCCAATAAGCGGTGAGGTTGCTGTACTGCCGTTAAATATCTGGAGGTTGTCATAATTGCAGGTACCATTGTCGCCCTGTTCAACGTCGAAATCAGCAAAGTGCAGGTTTATGGAGGAGGCACCGGGAACGGAAATCGTAATAGTATCATTGCTGTTTGGCAAATAATCCTGAAGACCACCATTATCGTAAAGTATTCCCTGGCAGGCATTGATAACAACATGTTGGTTTTGGGTTGAATTGTAAACACAAGGCTGGTCAATATAAACCGAATCAATCCATGTTTCGGCGCCGGAAGCTCCAGTGATGGTAAGGGTAATAAGCTTCATACCGGGGGTATTATAAACCACCTGGAACGGGCCTGCCGTATTGCCGGTGGCCGGGATGGCACCAACACCGAAATCCCATTGGTATGCCAGAATAGTTCCCGAAGAAGCATCCGTGATGTTAATAGTTTGGCCAACGCAGGCATTATTGTATGAAATATCAAAATCGGGTCTCAGGCAAGCCGAGTTAAAAGGAATATTGGCCACATAAGGTTTGTAATTGTGACGTGAAATGGTCAGCACAGCCGAGCTGCCCAACACCGGAGGAAAATGCAGTGTGAGCGGGGCTGTAATAAGGCTGTCGCTGGCAACAAGTTCACCATCCACCACGAGGGTTGCCAGGCAATGGTTACAACTGCTGGTATTAATTGTAAAGGTGGTATCATGACAATTCAGGGAGTTCTGAAGTGTAGCGGTAATATTGTTTGGGAAGGCCGTCCAGATTTTCATGGCGGGATCGCCAAAATAGTGGAACAATTCATGGGTGTAATCATCATCGCCCCAGGTCTGCACCATACGCATAAGCCCCTGATTGAGCACATCTCCCATGGTATATATTGGCTGATGAGCTACCGGCGACCCGATGGGCGAATCACCATTCCCGGTAAACGGCGGGATAAGGCCGGGGTTTGCCCAGATAGCATCAATCATGCCTTCAATTAATCCGTCGTTGTTGCCACTCCAGCTGAAGTAAGCCGCCCCGAAAACGCCCACCGCTCCGCCATTCGCCTTGCGAAGGAATTTTTCGGCAAAACATTCCTGCAACTGGTACTCTCCTGTGTGGCAATTGATGCTGAATACCACCGGGAGCCGGTTGCCATTATTGAGCAGATCGATATTGGTAGTTGTAAACTGCGGCGAAGCCCATCCTGTGCCCCCTGTGTACCCATGATCGCGGTGCGTAACAAACAACCTTCCGTCAGCAGAATTGATGGAGGCCGCGATGGTGTCTTTGGTACCGTTCCAGCCAAAGCCGTTTGCGCGAAGCAAGGCCGGCGGAAGAGGTTCTGAATTTGCATAATAGCCATCATTGTAATAAAGTGGATTATCGGCGGCATCGGCGTCATAAATCCTGTTGACTGTAAAGCCCTGCGCCATCATGTAATTACGTATTTCTTCGCTGGTCAGCAAAAAACGCCTGTCTTCGTAGGTATCGGGATCATCATCCTGAAAGTACCCACAAACGCTGGCCTTGGAATAAAAATTCGGTTGAGCCGGGGGATTTTTTTCGTAGGTAATTATTTTGTTCACTACCGTCAGTGCTTCGGAAGCCGAAGAAACGCTGATTCTTCCAAAAGCCATATCCGCTACATAATCGTTGGTCCCATCCATACAGGCGTAATACAAATCGGTGGCAAAGTTGTCGCCATAACTTGGATCCTGATGTATCTCGCCGGGTACTTTATCATGATCGCCGATGATAACGAAATAATCCGGTTTGGGTATCCATGATTGATAGCGGGTATGTACCTCCGATTTGACTAACGTACTGGTCCAGTTCGACCGCGATACTATTTCAACGGAATAACCCAGCTGGCTTTTCCACTTTGCCAGGCTGTCAGCAGCAACACGATAATCGCTGTGGGTAATGATGATATAGTTTTTTGCACCGGCAGCTTTTTCTTTAACAAAGGATTTTTTTGCAGTTGAAAAAGCCGAAATCTCAGCTTGCAGTGAATAACTGTTCAGCACAATATTTTGCAGAGATGTCAGAAATGCTGAAGAATACAGCTCCTTCTGAGCAATCAATGATTTGCTTTTTGAAAAAGACACTTTATAGTCCAGTGTGCTATAAACCTTAGCCTGCCGCAACTGCGGGTTATACTGCACCGGACACACCTGCACTATGGCAAGTGAAAGACCTTTGACTTTAAGGATTTTGACTATGCTCACGGGATTCGCGGGATACCATTCATTGCTTTGATAAAAAGCAGAATCAATTTCGAAGACAGGCTCCGGATCGCCATAGCGGTCGGTGGCAGGACGCAGGGCCGGATATATCAAAAGGTTGTCGCGACGTACATAAGGCGAATTTTTCAGTTCAACTCCTGCCATGGCACCATCAGGTATGAGCACTATATCGTAATGAGCCGGCAACGCCGGTTTTCCTACTTCTTTTAAAAAAGTAAAATCTTTAACGCTGAGCCTGATAAATTCGGTCTGCTGCTCGTAAAGTACATAATCCCGAACTTCATTAAATACATAAGCAATATCCACCCCTTTAACACCATGGTCCTGAACACTGCGAATCACCTGATTTGAGACCGTTGCATGCTGGGCGCGGGCACTTATTGAAATAATTACGATAACAAGAAAAAACAAGATTTTCTTCATGTGTATGTAGATATATTAAAAAATAAGAAAGATAAAACAGACATTAATTAACAAAAATACAAAAAAAAGCAGAATTTTCACAGGTAAAAAATAAAAAGATTGCGCCCCATCCGCCAATGCCGTTTCGGTTGTCAAGACCCGATATGATATGAGAAAGCATTATTTTGGTAACAATGAAAAAGCTTTGCCATAACATATTTCTGACAGAAGAGGGTAAAACTTTTTTTTCAGCCCAAAACAGCAGCGATGACAAACGGGTTATTCCAGTGAAAAATATTTTACCTTGCCAAAGCATTTTTGTTTATATTTTTGCACTAAACCTAAAAAAACGCTAATGAAAAAGATACTGATGACCATGGTGTGGATACTTTTGCTACAAAACTTCCATGCCCAATCGCAAACCGACGTCGTACCTGCTGACCAAATTGAAGGATTTACCAATACCGGATGGCAATCGCTGAACGACAATGTCATCAAAATGATAGGCACCGACTGGATGCTGATAACAGCCGGCAACATCGGTAATTATAATATGATGACGGCCAGTTGGGGCGGATTGGGCTGGTTGTGGGAAAAACCGGTGGCATTCATTTTTGTCAGGCCGCAACGATACACCCATGAGTTTACAGAACAAGAGGAGTATTTCACACTAACCTTTTTTGAAGAAACCTACCGAAAAATATTACTAAATATGGGCAGCGTTTCGGGCCGCGATTTTAATAAAATGAAAGACTCCGGATTAAGTCCTCTCGCCACAACCCATGGCAGCGTAGCCTTTAAGGAAGCTAAAATCATTATAGAATGTAAAAAAATATATTCCGCCAACCTTCAGCAGGAACAGTTCACCGACAAGGAACTGACACAGAAAATCTACCCTTCGGGCGACTTTCACACCATGTATGTCGGGGAAATCGTCAATGTGTGGAAAAAATAATTGTTCCCATGAAAAAAAATGTTATTCTGCTAACCATAGCTTGTTTCACGCTTATGCACTCTTGTCAAACCAAAACCGATGCCGACCTCCTGTTGTTGAACGGGAAAATATATACCGTTGACAGTAATTTTTCCATTGCAGAAGCCATGGCTGTTAAGAATGGGAAAATCGTAGCCACGGGCAGCACCCAAGAAATCATGGAACGTTTTACAGCCGACACCATGATGGATCTGGGGGGCAAGCCGGTATATCCCGGTTTTATTGATGCGCACAGTCATTTTTATGGGCTGGCCTTATTTATGCAGCAAGCAGACCTGAATGGGGCTGCCTCGTTTGAAGAAGTTGTCGAAAGCCTGCAGGCTCATTATCAAAAATACCGGCCACCCTGGGTGTTGGGCAGAGGCTGGGATCAGAACCTGTGGGAAAATAAAGCTTTTCCGGACAACGCCCTGCTCGACAAAAATTTTCCCGACCTGCCTGTTGTGCTCACACGTATCGACGGACACGCCGTTATAGCCAATAGCAAGGCGCTGGAAATGGCCCAGATTACAGCCCAGACCAATATTCCCGGAGGAAAGATACTTCAAAAAGACGGTAAAATCACAGGAGTTCTTATCGACAAATCTGCCGACAGGATGAAAGACAAAATACCACAGCCTGAAGACAAAGAATTGACAGCCCTGTTGAAAGAAGCACAGCAACATTGCCTTTCCCTTGGCCTGACCACCGTGGCCGATGCAGGACTGCAGAAAAACACAGTGCTGTTATTCGAAAAACTTTTTGCGGACAACACCCTGAAAATAAACATTTATGCCATGCTTGAACCGTCGTCAGAAAATATTGAGACGTTTGTCAAAAAAGGCATCTATCGCAAAGGAGGGCTGCACATCTGTTCGCTGAAGCTTTATGCAGACGGTGCGCTGGGTTCGCGCGGGGCTTGTCTGCTGGAGCCCTACAGCGACGAATTGTCAAACACGGGCTTGATGGTCGAAACCAGGGATTCGTTAATACATTATTGCCGGCTTGCCTACGAAAACAATTACCAGATGTGCACTCATGCTATTGGGGATTCGGCTGTAAGAGCGATGTTGAATATCTATGCTGCAATCCTCAAAGGGACAAACGATCGCCGTTGGCGTATCGAACATGCCCAGGTTGTCAGCCCCGGAGATATGAGCTTGTTTGCGCAATTCAGCATCATTCCCTCTGTGCAACCCACTCACGCCACCTCGGATATGTTATGGGCTGCTGACCGCCTGGGTAACGAGCGTGTAAAAAGTGCCTATGCCTACAAAGACCTTTTAAAACAAAACAACTGGCTGCCCTTTGGAACAGATTTTCCTATAGAAAAAGCAGATCCTCTGTTGACTTTTTACGCGGCTGTATTCCGCAAAGATGCCAACAGCCTGCCTGCCGGAGGTTTTCAAATTGAAAATGCCGTCAGCAGAGTGGAAGCCCTTAAAGGAATTACCTTGTGGGCGGCCAAAGGTTGTTTTGAAGAAAACGAAAAAGGCAGCCTCGAAGCCGGAAAATACGCGGATTTCGTGGTGCTTGATCAGGATATCATGGCCGTTTCAGAGAAGAAGATTTTAGCGACAAAAGTACTCCAGACCTTTATCCACGGCGAAAAAATGTATAGCCGAGAAACCAGATAAAACACACTTATTGTTGGTCAAAAGGCATTATTATTAATAACTCCGGATTACCCTTGAGGCTCATTCCGGCTAAGTAATGCAATAATATCGGCACTTGGAAATATTTACTGCTGGTCAGAATTTTTCTTGTGTGTCAGCAGATAAATAACCGGCAAAATACCCGCCGTATTGATGACAGCAATACAGATAAACCATGCCAGGTGCTTATTACGGGCCGCACGCCACATAGCAATGAGTTTCATCACCGCCTCGAACAGGGCAAGAATAATAATAATTACAATGAGCCATGGATACTGGCAACAAATTGTTTCATTGTTACACATAAGGGTATGTTTTTTGTAAATAGTTTTTCTTTCGCAAATATAAGCAATTTACAAAAAAAGTGTAGATTTGTAATTCATATCATAATTAATAATTAAAATAATCAGTGCTATGAAATTTATTAAATTGGTTTTCGTAATGCTTTTTACTACTGGTTTTTGTACGTACAGCCATTCACAGGATGTTGAACTGATAAAAGGCGATGCAACAGTTATTGCAGGCCAGACAGAGATTCTGGTTACTTTTGTGTACGACAATATGAAAGTTGGTGAATTCACTGAAGACCTGTACATAAAACAAAAACGTTCCGAGTACCGCAAACCTGCCGACGCCGATAAATTTATTGCCAAATGGAAGGCCGATTTCAAAAACAGCCACCAGCCCAAATTTATCGAACAGTTTAATATGTACATTAAAAAACTTAAAATGTCCGCCGTTACCGACGACACCACCAAATACATGATGATAGTGCATACCAACCTGATTGACCCGGGGTACAACAACAAAGGCATGTACAGGGAAACATTGGTCAATCTTTCGGTAGATATTGTGGAAAGCGCCAGCCCTGATAATGTCCTGGCCACCATTATAGCCGAAAAGGTGGCAGGCGTTGGCAACACTACCGCCGAAGCCAAAGACCAGCAGGCAAGAATCACCAATGCCTATGGAAGCTGCGGAATGAGGATCGCCAAATTGCTGGTTAAACTCTGCAAGTAATATTTTATAACATCCCTGCCTTCATCTCCAGCAGTATGATGCCTATTGACAGGATAAACGTCAGTATGGTCGTAATAATGCCTGCTTTAAAAAACTCAAAAAAACCAATTTTCACTTGTTGATTTTTTGCTGATTCGATCACGATAAGGTTAGCCATTGCCCCAATTATGGTGGCGTTACCCGCCAGGGTGGAAGCCGAAGCCAGGGTAATCCATAAGGTTTCGGACGACAACGTCTTCATCAATGGCAACAATGCAATGGTAAAAGGCACATTACTTACCACCTGCGATGCCACCAGACTGATGCCATGGAGGGCAATAACACCGCCGGCATCGCTGCGCAGCGGTTCTGAACTTACTATATATTGCATCAGCCCAACTTTTTCAATTCCATGCACCACAATAAACAGCGAGGCAAAAAACAACAGCAATACCCAGTCTATTTTTTGTATCACCTTGGAGGGCCTTATTTTGCCAAAAATCAGTATCATCGATCCCCCCAGCAAGGCAATCATCGGAATAGACAAACCTAAAAGATTACTAAAAAAGAAAAGCAGCACCACCGCCAGAAATATAGGAACCGAAACCCTCATTGATTTATAATTGTATTCAAAGTCGTTACCAGATATCTGCAAAGGGCTTTTATCCCTGAAATTAGCGGGATACAACCAGCGAATGACAAAAATTATGACCACCATACTCAACACGGAGACCGGTAATAATCGAAGCAAAAAAATCCCGTAGGAAATTCCGGAACTGACTCCAATGAGCATATTCTGCGGATTACCAGTCATCGTCATCACGCTGCCGGCATTTGATGCAAGGATCTCGGCGATAAGATAAGGTATGGGATTGATCCGGTATGTGTGGCACAAAGCAATGATTACCGGAGTAAATAACAGCACAACGGCATCGTTGACCATAAAAGCGCTGGAAACACCGGTAACAAACACAATGATGACCAGCAGCCGGAATTGGGTACGGGAATACACCATGGTTTTGCGTGCTATGAACGAAAAAAAACCGTCAAGCTGCAGGGTGGATATGATAATCATCATACCGAGCAACAAAGCAATAGTATTAAAATCAATGGACAAAACAGCCTCTTCAAAGCTCAGCACACTAAACAATATCATGGCCACAGCACCAAAAAATGCCGCCGATGGCCGGTCGATATTAATCCAGGGCAGGCGGGTAAAAATGATGCCCACATAGGTTATAAAAAAAATGATAAGGGCGACAATCTGAATATTTTCCATATTATCTGTTATTCATAAAACACTGCCAGGCTCCGGAATTTTTCGTGGAATAATACGATTTCCCGAGCATTTCGCATTGGTTCGACCATCCAGCAACATTTTTGGCCGAATTGGAAGCATCAAAAATAATGAAAACCGGCGCATATTGGTTCAGCATCTCTTCCATGGTTAAATCCGGATTATTGGCCACAACCATATAATCCAGCTTCATTTTCTTTGTATTATAAGTTGCCCCGTTTACAATGCCAAGTGTCTTACCAGCAAAGCAGTACAGGTTCTTCCGGGCAAATAAATTTTCCTTTTTCTTTGTGATATCACCATCACCGACAGGCAGAGGAATGACCTCCTCTATCATCATCCGGCAACGGTTGTTCATAAGGTGAAACTCCTGTTTTTTTACATCGCTCATCACCGCAGAATCACAGATAAAAAATGCCGTCTTTCCCTCAATGAGGTCAATTGCAGTATGTTTGTTAATATTATAAACTATGATTGCCTGCTGCGACAGCGCGTTAAAGTTCCGTACGGTAACGGAAAAAACCAGTAGCAGCAGAAAAGCCGCCGCACCGATAAAGGCCTTGTTGTTTCGCCGCATGATAAACACACACAGCGACAGAATAATGGCATACACCAGCAACATTTCAACAAAGGTTACCGATATGGACCTGGTAACCGAAAAAGGCAGGCCTTCAATAAAAGAAACCGAGCCGTTAAGGAAAATCAGCGAATAAGACAAAGCCTTTGCCAGCATCATGGCGAGCCAGGGAATAAAACTAAATACCAGTACAGCTATGCCGAGGTATATAACCAATCCCGACAAGGGTGTTGCGATGATGTTGGTAAGCAGGAAATAGTTGGGAAACTGATGAAAATACAGCAGGCACAGAGGAAAAGTGACCAGTTGTGCTGCCAGCGAAACAGCCACCAGCGACCAAATCTGTCGCAGCAACCAGTATTTCGGTATCCACACCTTGCTGATCGCCGGGTATAGAGCTACGATTCCCAATACAGCCAGGTAGGACAGTTGAAAGCCCACCGCCATGAACATATATGGATCGAACATCAACAATACCAATGCCGAGGCCGCGATGGTATTGTATATTGCAGGTGGCTGGCGAAAGGCTTTGCCCACAACTACAAAACTAAACATAGCCGTGGCCCTCATCACCGATGGAGACATGCCGGTAAGCACCGCATAAAACCATATAAAAACCAGCAGTAACAGCGCCTTGGGCAGGCGTCCATATTTGGTCTTGTCGAAAAACTGCAATAAAAAATTCAGCACAATAAAAATGATGCCCACATGAAGGCCTGAGACACTCAGAATGTGTACGGCGCCGGTACCCTGGTATTCGCGGATCAGTTCGGGATCGAGGTTGTCGGTATATCCAACCAGTAAGGCCGACACCACAGCAAATTCCTGTCCCTGCAGGCCATTATCCCTCAATATTTGAAGTAGTTTTTCACGAAGGTTGTAAGCAAATCCCTTGAGAACACTTCCATTACCCGAAGCAATCAATTTCCACCGGGCTTTCATGACATAAGTGCTGTATTCCACCTGACGGTATTTCAGGTAGTTTTTATAATTGTATTCACCAGGGTTCATGGGCGGAGGCACCTCCGTAAAACGGCCCCTGAAAAAAATCTCATCGCCATATTTCAGTTTTGATGACAAGGAATCTTTTTCCAGGTAAATAATCGCTTTACCGCTTGTACGGCAGGATTGCACACTATCTTTTACCTCCTTTATTTCCACCACACATTTGCATACTTTTTCTCTTATCTGCACAGGTTCGCACAATTCCGCAAGGACATAGTTTTCAGCGGCAAGGTAGTTACTGTAATGGGTGTTGTCGTGTTGTTTAGTTTTTATCACTGTCAGTTGATAACCTGCCAGGAAAAAAAACGTGGTAAACAGTATTCCGGTAAGCCATCGCATACGAAAACCCAGTTTCCTCTGAAAAACAATCACCACAAAAGAAATCAGGCCTGTAAGGAGAGCAAAAACAATGACAGGTATGGCAAAGCTAAGTTCAAAGCCTATAGCGATGCAAATTCCGGATAAAAAAGGTAAGAGAATGCGTGCAATTGGGTATTTATTCCAAAACATGGACTACTTGATATTCAGTTCGTCATAATTGACCACTTCCACATCCTTATAATAGAACTTGATGATTTCCAGGTAGTTGTATCCGAGCTGAGCCATTCTGATAGCACCTTGTTGGCTCAGACCGACGCCGTGTCCATAGCCCTTTCCCCTGAGTACTACATTAGACCCCGCAGGAGATACCGAAAACCAGGTGGATTTCAAGCCAAGATCATATCTTATTGCCGACAAGGGTATGCTGTCAGAGAAATACAGCGCGCGTTTGTCCTGTTTAAAATTCAGGGCATAGTTTTTTTTGGCCGGGTCGTCCACCGGATAATTAAAGCGGCTGGACAAATAGTCGAGCCAGTTGGCTTGCAGGATTTTCTCTTCCCAAACAGCTCCGGACATCCGCAATGAAAAAGTATCCACCACGGATTTCAGGTAAGAGGTGGGTATTTTCCAGATATCTTCAGAATTGACGGTCTGCCCTCCCGAATTGGCATGAAAAGCTGCTGATATCATTTTATTATCCTTGTCCACAATAACATCGCCGGCAGTTTTAAAGGTAGCTGCCAGTATTTCGTTGGTTTTGCAACGTCCAAGATATAGCTGACAATGAACACTATCGCACAGATTAAACCCCTCCTTGGCATGTTTCTTAATGTTGTTGAGTGCGTAAGTACGACAGGTAATGGCCTGCACCAGATAAAAATCATTATCTTTAACACTGCCGCCGCCTTCCGACTGAACCACGCCGGCTACATAGTTCTCGAGCTCCACCTGATTGATAATCATAAAATAACCTTCCACCACAGAAATCTGCACATTATCGTCATAATTACGTTCCTTGATATTATAGTTGGCCGGTTTGATTTTAAAATTATTGAGCAGGCCGCTGCCGCTGATATTCAGGGAAGTAAAACTTCCGATTTTAACGCTGGCATTATATACCAAAATTGTGTCGTTGACAATTTTAAAGGTAATGGTCTGATTGCGCAGAATATCACAAATTTTCTTATCCGCATCAAACACCGAATATTTGCCGGACAAAGGAGTAAAATTAAAAGAATTTATGCGGTATCCTGTAAAAATATGTATGTCGATAAAGGTGCCGCCACAGGCAATTTCTGCTATCAGCAGAGAAATAACAAAAATGGAAACTCGGAACAATCTCATCACATCGGGCTTTTTATACTATCTGGCTTTTTACAAAAATATTATTATTTTAATACACTGGTTTGATAAAGTTGTTTGTTTTGATAACAGCAGTATGTTAAAAACCTTTGGATCCGGGGACTGCAGACAAATAACAGATTTTTTTACCGGAGATGTCCGTGTTCATTTTCTTTTTTTTGTTTCAGGCTGCCTTCAAAGATATCAAACTTCACAAATTTACATTCCAGCGGGCCATTGAACAGGGTAATTTTTTTTCCTGGTTTCAGTCCGATAAATTTCAGGGCATCAAAATGGGAGCTGATAATCCAGGCCTGATATCCGTGGCAATGATTTTTCAGGGTGTCGCCGATATCCTTGTACAGACGGATGATATCCTCCGGTTTGATACGTTCGCCGTAGGGAGGGTTGGTGATTATCATAGCTTTTTCCTCCGGAAATCTGAATTCCCTGAAATCACACACCGTAAGGTGAATGTCCTTATGCAGACGCGCCGATTTAAGATTATCTTCCGCAGCTTTTATCGCCTGCACCGAGTTATCGGCGCCAACAATAGCGCACTCAAATTCAGCAATGTTTTCATCGGCGGCATTTTTCACTTCCTGCCACAGGTCTTCATCAAAATCTTTCCACTTTTCAAATCCGAAAGATTTCCGGTAATACCCGGCCGGGATGTTGCCCGCTATCATGGCAGCCTCGGTGAGTATGGTCGCCGAACCGCACATAGGATCGTACAGATTACATTTTTTGTCCCAGCCGCTCAGCATCACCATACCGGCAGCCAGCACCTCGCTCATCGGCGCCAGGCCTTGTTTTACACGGTATCCCCTGCGGTGCAGCGAACCACCCGAACTGTCGAAAGATACCGAACACTCATGTCCGCGGATATGCAGATGAATTTTGACATTGGGATTTTCGAGATCCACCGAGGGACGGCGCTTAAATTTCTCACGGAAATAATCGGCGATAGCATCCTTACATAACAAGGAAACATAGTGTGAATTTGTAAAAAAACTATCCGACATCACCGTATCGATGGACATTGTATTATCAGGGCCAAAATAATCTGCCCATTCAAACTTTTTTATCAGATCAAAAAACTGCTCTTTATCACGAAATTTAAAATCGAGTACCGGCATCAGGATATGCAGGGCGGTGCGGCAGGTATAATTGGCGGCGTACATCTCACGCAGGCCGCCTCGGAATGATACAGCGCGGGTAAGCAACTGAATGTCTCTGGCCCCAATAGCTTTCAGTTCGGCCGCCAACAGCTCTTCCAGGCCGTATTGGGTTTTTGCAATAAAAAGTTGATTGTCGTTCAATTTTTTCCTGCAAAGATAAAAAAAGTAAGCCGATGATGACAGAATATGCGCATCAAACGGTGGAATCATTTTTTGAAGTGGCATAATTAATAAAAGATGCCTCATTTTGCCTGGCTTCGCCCGGAAAGACAATTATTTGACCCAGGGTTTGCATAAAGCACACCAGAGCGATAAAAGGTTTTCATAATCATCGACCGACTAATAGATAAGGCAGAATGGCAATTGATAGTTTTTTTATGGTACTTTTGGCTTGACCCCCGACTCCGATAGTCATTGGAACTGTCGGGGCAGGCCAAAAGTACCCAAAAGGTCAAGAAAATATATGGCGAAACTTCACACCGGCCACTCCCTGACACCGCCATATTTTCTGGCCTCCGCACTGTTGCTGCTGCGCAGCAATTCGAAACGCTCCAACTAACCTTTTGCTTTATAGCAAACATTTATCGTTTTTTACAGTCCTTATGGTTCATGTAGAAATTGATGGCGCTCAAGAGTTCAGTTTGTAACTCAAGTGATGCATTGTACACCCTTATTAATACGGATTTTTTATAATCACTGCACTATTAAATGGTTGCTTATATCACAAATGGTTGTTAATAGCGGCGCGGGGGCCTGTCAAAACGGCGGGCCGGCGCCGGGGTGAATCATCAGGTCGGTGAAAATCAGCAAAGGCAACCCGGCTAACAGGGCTGTTTGTCTGAAATGGCATGCACTATGCGCCGATGGACACATAACACTATTTATTTACTACAAAAAAAATCCGGCAACAGGTTCCTGTCCTTTGAAGGCCATTTCAGGCACTCCTTTGCATGATTTTCCCGACCTGATGAGAGCGGGCAGAAGCTTATGTTTTGACAAGGTTTTTGGTAACTTTTTTCCGAAAAAAGTTACATAAACATTTACCTGCACTGAATAGCAAAATACGAGCCTCGGCATTTGCAAATAGGTGTATGACTGCGCACGGCCATGCGCTGAAGGAGGTCATTCTTGCACTACAAACTCACTGACACCGCCATATTTTCGGGCCACCGCACTGTTGCTGCTACGCAGCAATTCGAACCGTTCCAACGAGAAAAAGTAAGCTGATGAGGACAGAATATGCGCATCAAACAGCAAAATACCAGATTAACTTAGTAATATCTTTTGAATTTTTATACTTTTGTTATCCTCAACATCCGGAGGAAAGTCCGTTATGAAAATATTAATAGCCGAAAACATCAGGATTTCCCTGATCTCCATACGCAGCCATATATTGCGTACGGTGCTTACGATGTTGATTATTGCTTTTGGCATCATGGCTCTGGTGGGCATACTCACAGCTATTGAATCTATCAAAGGATCCATCAGCAGCAACTTTGCCCGTATGGGATCCAATACGTTCAGCATCAGAAACCACGGAATACGAATGCATGGCGGGGGAGAAAGGCCAAAAGATTTCAGAAACATCACTTATCGGGAAGCTATGGAGTTTAAGGAACGCTTTAACTTTCCTGCTATGACATCCATCTCAACAGTTGGCACCAGGGCATCAACCGTGAAATATGCCTCAAAAAAAACCAATCCCAATATTGTTGTGTTTGGCATTGATGGACAATATTTATCCACCTCCGGCCAGGAAATTGAATATGGCAGGAATTTTTCGAACAAAGAACTTGAAAACGGCGCCAATGTAATATTGGTGGGAAGCGAGATTGTAAAAAAACTCTTTACCGACAGTGAAAACGCTTTAGACAAAGAAATTTCCGTTGGCCCGCAGCGATTTAAGATTATTGGCGTATTAAAAGAAAAAGGCTCCAGCATGGGATTCAGCGGCGACAAAAGCTGCCTGATACCCTTGAAATGCCTCCGCCAGTTTGTGGCAGGCAATGAGTTATCGTACACCATTGAAGTGATGGTTCCCAACAACCTGCTGATGGAAACAGCTATCGGCGAAGCCACAGGCACTTTCCGCGTCATCCGCAAGGTGTTGCCCGGCGACAACAACAATTTTGCGGTAGAAAAAAGCGATAACCTGGCACAAATGCTCATCGAAAATATCAGTTTTGTAACGCTGGCAGCAACCATTATTGGCTTGATAACACTGTTAGGAGCGGCTATCGGCCTTATGAACATCATGCTGGTGTCGGTAACCGAACGCACGCGCGAAATCGGCATACGCAAAGCCATGGGGGCGACTTCGAACATCATCAGAAATCAGTTTTTGGTAGAAGCAGTGGTAATTGGCGTGATGGGCGGGTTGCTGGGAATTTTTTTCGGCATCCTGATCGGGAATATCATGTCGCTGATACTGGGCAGCAGTTTTGTAGTTCCCTGGTTGTGGATATTTTCAGGAATAGCCCTATGTATCCTGGTTGGCCTAGTTTCCGGGATTATTCCGGCCCTTAAAGCAGCGCGGCTCAATCCTATTGACGCATTGAGGTACGAATAAAATCTGACATTTGAAGAAACAGCCGTTATATATCAGCATTATCCTACTGGCCTTCATGGCAATGGCTGTTTCGTGCAGTCCCATAAGAAAATATCCGAAAGGCAACTACCTGTTGGTAAGCAACAAACTGGTGATGAACAAAAATACCATTGATGCTTCGGAGCTGAAAAGCCTTTTCAAACAAAAGCCCAACAAAAAAAACCTGGGATTGTACCTTAACATCAGGTTTTGGAATTATGCCGGTAAAGGAAAAGAAACCGGGTTTAAACGCTGGATAAAAAAAACCCTGGCCGCCGAACCGGTACTGTTAGATACCAGCCTCATCCCAGGCTCACTGAATCAAATAAATTATTACCTGAACAATCACGGTTATTTTAATTCGGACATCTCGCATACCGTTATCTACCCCAAAAAAAACCGGCGAAATGCCAAAATAATTTTTAATGTCAGAACGCATGCCCCATATAAGATTAACAAAGTAAGCTATTCTATCAGCGATGCCACCCTGAAAGCCTTTGTGTACAGCGAAAAAAAAGACTGCAGGCTGGTGCCGGGCGAAATATACAATATTGACAACATAGATGCCGAAAGGGACCGTATTACACGCACCCTCCGCAATAACGGATACTATTCGTTCAGCAGGGAATACATAACTTTTGCCATCGACAGCTCGCTGAACAGCCACCAGGTAGATATCAGAATTAAAATCTCCGATGTGCTCGCTCCTACCGAAAACAGGCCCGACTCAATGATTACCATTAAACACAGGCGTTATACGATTAATAAGATAATTGTCAATACCGCCTTTGAGACTGATAAAAACAAACCTGTGAAGTACGACACGGTTAAAGTTACCATTCCGGCGCGCCAAAAAAAGCGCCCTCATAAAGTGTATTATTACGTATTTAGCGATAAGCTAAGAATCAACAAAAAAACTTTGTCCCAGGCAATTTATGTGGACAGCGGCGACATATTTACTATTTCCGACGTGGAAAAGACTTATAAGAGCCTGCTCGATCTGAAGATTTACCGCTTTGTCAACATAACATTCCGGGAAATAAAAAACCCCGAAAAAAACACGGGGGAACTCGAATGTTATATCCGCCTGACCAAAGACGCCACCCAGGCAGTAGCCGTAAGTGCCGAAACCACCAATAAGGGCGGCGAGTTAGGCTTGTCGGCCGGCGTGGTTTATGAAAACAAAAACCTTTTCCGAGGCGCGGACCTGTTCAACGTAAAGGTGAACGGAGCCATTGAATTTCAATCGCTGAAAAAAGATGCCATCAAAGAAAGTCCGGTAATTAAAAGCCTGCCATTCATCAATACCGTTGAAGCAGGCATGGAGCTCAATCTCAAGATTCCCCGTTTTGTAATCCCTATAAAACAAGAAAAGATTCCGAAATACTTTAAGCCAAAAACCAATCTGAACACCTTATTTAACTACCAGAAACGCCCCGACTACGAACGCTATTATCTTTCCGGATCTGTTGGATATCAATGGAAAGCCAGTGATTACGCCACCCACATCCTCACCCCTTTTCAGCTTAATCTTATTAAGATTACCCCCGACTCAACCTTTAAAGCTCAGATTGATGCATTGAACAACAAAACCCTGCAAAATGCATATCGCGACCACATCACCACCTCGCTGACTTACAGTTTCATTTTTAACACACAGCAAATCAACAAAACCAAAGACTTCATTTACTTCAGAACGAATGTGGAACTTGCCGGTTTTATTTTCTGGGCATCCAACCAGATCAGAAAAAAACAAGGGGCATACACCCTCCTGGGTTTGCCTTATTCGCAATATTTCCGCCTCGATGCCGACTTCAGGTATTATATGGTTTTTAACGAACAAAACAGGCTGGTTTACCGGGCTTATGCCGGATACGGCTCGCCTTTTGACGACAAAAATGTGCTTCCTTTCGAAAAAAGTTTTTACCTCGGCGGCGCCAACAGTATGCGCGGATGGCGGTTGAAGACTCTGGGGCCGGGCGCTTATAAGCAACCCGACAGCCTTTCGCTTGAAAAAATAGGAGACATCGCGCTGGAATTAAATATTGAATACCGGTTCCCAATATACAAAATACTACGCGGTGCTATTTTTGTTGACGCCGGAAATATCTGGCTCCGCAAACCATCAAACCAGTTGCCGCTGGCAGCCTTCAATGCCAGGACTTTTCTGGGAGAACTGGCTTTTGATGCCGGACTCGGGTTAAGAGCCGATTTTGGATATTTTGTCATACGACTCGATGGCGCCACCATATTAAAAGACCCTTCGATGCCATTGCATCAGCGGTGGATTGGGCAAAACGACAAAAAATTTAAAATCATAGGGAACCTTGGGATAGGTTATCCATTCTGATTTTTCGTACTCCCCTATCTCTGCAATCATTATAAAACATTGGTCCCCTGCTAAAGGTTTATGTTTGATTTGTCGCAAAGGCATTGGTTTTTCGTAAGGCATCCTTCATCATGACAGAAACTTAAATCTGCACGGTGCCAAAAGGGTCAAAATGCCAAAGAAGGAGAAACGGGTTTACTTGCCGGCACATTTACCAACACCATAATGACGGGCTGGTTCCAATACTTATCAGGACATCCCGATACCTTATCCTGTCGGATTTATACATAGTACAAAAAAAAATCCGGCTGTGGCCGGATTTTTTATATTAGTGTTTAAGTTATTAGCTTCTTGCTAAAACAGGGAAACGCAATTTTGCAAGGTAGAATACTCCGAAGAATAATCCCGAATAGAACAAATCGCCCAAAAGGCTGTTCATAAAAAATGATATTCCCAGGCTTCCGTCATTAAAGAAAGCAAGGCCGGCAGCGTATGATTCCATCAGGCCTGCAAAATTTTGTGGATACAAAGGACTTCCTAACCATGCACCAAAATTGGTTATCAGGAAAAAGATTACGGTAGAAGATAATGAGGCGCCTACCACGTTGAGCAGTTTTGGATTACGCAGCATATACATACCTAAAACCACAGTGATTATAAAGCCAATATACACGGCAGGCATGGTGCTGTGAAACCCAAGCAACAGGTCACTCAAAAACAATGCAGCCAATGGAATGATAAAAGCAAGGTACTTTCTGCTAAGACAAGCGCCGCCAAACAGGGCCATTGCAGCAATCGGAGTTACGTTGGGCCAATGGGGGATGAGACGCATAGCGGCTCCGGCTAAAATCACAGTAACTACAAACCAAAAACGCGAGGTGATAACTTTTGAATTCATTGTAAATAGTTTTAATTTCTAAGTGCAAAAATAGAAAACATTTTTAATTCTCAACTTTTTTTATTTCCATTTATCAACAATAAAAATGTTTATAAACAAAAAAAATACATTAATATTTTATGATACAGCGATATTCCCCGATACTTTTATTTGTTTTTTTTCGTTTTTTTTGCTGACTTTTGTAACAATTTTCTGATAAAGCATCAAAGTAATATCCCAATCATCTAAAAAAAAGACAATTAATCATTAATCAACAATCAACATGAGTTTATACGCCATCCTGACAATAATTTTCTTTATTGCAACATTAGCGGGGCTTTGGGGACTTTTTGCCAAAGCGGGCCAAAAAGGCTGGATAGTTTTGATACCTTTCTATAATTTCTATATCTGGCTGAAAATCATAAAAAAACCATTGTGGTGGTATGTTTTCATCCTTGTACCCTTCATTAATGTATTTACCATAATGCTTATGATAGTGGAACTGGTAAAATGCTATAACAAAAACGGTCTGCTGGCGCAGGCGCTGAGCATTCTGATACCTTTCGCTTACCTGCCGTACCTGGCTTTTTTCTCAAAAGAAAAATACACGCACCCCGACAAACAAAAGCCCTATAAAAAGTCGGCCATACGCGAATGGCTTGATGCCATTGTGTTTGCAGTGATAGCAGCCACCATCATCCGCACATTTTTTATCGAAGCCTACACTATTCCTACCTCTTCCATGGAAAAATCGTTGCTGATAGGCGATTATCTCTTTGTGGACAAGATAAGCTACGGGCCGAGGGTGCCGATGACACCGCTTGCGTTTCCTTTTGCCCACCATACCCTGCCGCTGACCAAATTCACCAAGTCGTACCTCGAATGGATAAAACTCCCCTACTATCGTTTTCCGGGATTTACCAAAATAAAAAATAACGATGTGGTTGTTTTTAATTATCCCGACGGTGACACCGTGGCCTTGAACATGCAAAACCAGAGCTACTATGCGCTGGTCAGGAATTTCGGACACCGCGAAGTGTGGAAAGACAAAAGAAAATTCGGAAATATCGTGGCACGACCGGTGGATAAACGCGAAAACTATATCAAACGCTGTATAGGGATACCCGGCGATTCCCTTGAAATAAAAGATCAGGTGGTTTATATCAACGGACAGGCATTGCCCGAAATCGGCATCAAAGAATATAAATACCTGGTGCAGACCGATTCGTCCATGATCCCAACACGCATCTATGAAAAATACGACATCACCGAACAAGTAGAAACCAATGGATCCGACCTGTACCTGATGACACTCACGGCTGAATCAGCCGAAAATATAAAGAAATTAAACTTCGTCCGCAGGGTGGAAAAACAAGTATTCCCTAAAGGCGAATGGCACAGTTATACCTTTCCATTCGACTCAAACTACGCATGGAATGAAGACAACTATGGTCCGTTATATATCCCGAAAGCCGGAGCCACCATTCCCATCAACACAAAAAACATCAGCCTGTACCAGCGCTGCATCGAAATATATGAAAACAATAAAGTACAAGTCAGCGGCGACAAAGTGCTCATTAATGATCAGCCGGCCACATCATACACATTCAAATACGACTACTACTGGATGATGGGCGACAACCGGCATAACTCCGCCGACTCGCGATTCTGGGGGTTTGTTCCCGTTAATCACATCGTGGGCAGAGCGGTATTTGTGTGGCTTTCTCTCGAAGGCATCAACTGTGACAACCAACAACTGAACACCGTCCGGAGCCAGCAAAGTTTCTTCCAGCGGCTGCGTTGGAACAAGATGTTCAGGATAATCAGGTAATACCAGCTTTTGCTGCAAGCATGATCCGATCAACCATTAAAAGAGCAGGCCAATGAAAACCCATTTTGGTTCTCTGGTTGATTTTTTTTCTTCGCTGTTCAAAGATGTCTTTCACACGCTGCTGATACTGTTCCGTATCATGATACCGGTTTCCATCGTGGTAAAAATCCTGCAGATGATAGGATTTATACAGGTATTGGGACAACTGTTCTATCCCGTGATGAAATACACGGGTTTGCCCGGTGAAATGGGCCTGGTGTGGGCCACAGGGATGATAACAAATCTTTTTGGAGGCATTATTGCTTTTCTGAACATCTCAGGCACCATGGAGCTTACCGTTGCTCAAATAACAACCATCAGCGTAATGATGCTCGTTGCCCATACCTTTCCCATTGAACTGACCATAGCGCGCAAAACGGGCGTACGGCTGATTTCCATGTTTTTTATCCGCCTGATTTTTGCCTACCTTTTTGGGTTTATTATCTTCCATCTGTACGCCTTGCTGGGTTTGAATACCGAAATAGCTCAGATAGCATGGCATCCCGAAACCATGCCCGACGATTCCCTTGCCACATGGGCTGTTTCCGAACTAAAAAACTACCTTATAATCATTGCCTTTATCTTCTGTCTTATGCTGCTGCTGAGAATTTTAAAAAAAATAGGATTTATCGACCTTATTACAAAAGCGTTGAATCCTTTTTTAAAAGTTTTGGGCATTGGCAAAGAAGTAAGCACTATCGCGCTGGTTGGGCTGACCCTTGGCGTTGTTTACGGCGGCGCACTGATAATCAACGAAGTAAAATCAAACCCTGCCATTCCCAAAAAAGACATTTTTTATGCTATGGTGCTCATGGGACTGTGTCACAGCGTGATCGAAGACACCATCCTGATGGTATCGCTGGGAGCATCGTTTACAGGAATTCTTGTTATACGCCTGTTGCTGAGTATGCTGGTTTTGTTCGTATTGGTTAAACTAACCCGAAATGCCTCAGATAAATTTATGTATAAAGTGTTTTTGAGGTCTGAAAAAACCAAATTCCGAAATAAAACTGATCAGGAAAACTATTCACAAGAATTGTAAACAAATCAATTGACAATGACCATCGGAATATTATAATCACGATTCCCGCCTGTAATTCTCAGAAAATATATTCCGCTTTGAAGCCTTGAAACATCTATCTTGTTGTAAGCGACCGGCAAAGTGCATCTTTCTTATAAGGCCGTAGTGATCTATTTTTGCCCGGGCAGAAGTCTGTGCAGTTGGTTGACCTTGTAATCCGGGATAATTGAGAGTGTTTCCCTAAGCCATG
>JAGNBV010000122.1 GCA_018004645.1 Bacteroidales bacterium | reverse complement strand
GTTAACGAACAACCGTTGCTAAGTTCAAAGGTTGATAATATAAAATACAAGATTGCCCGATGCTGCAACCCCATTTTAGGCGATGAGGTTATCGGACTTATGGAAAAAAACGGGGAAATATCCGTACATAAGGCCAATTGTAATCAAGCCGTGGAGTTTATGACCAAATACGGCAAAAAAATTGTGAAATCAAAATGGTTATCGGACGATTCGCTGCAATTTCTGGCAGGTATATCCATCAAGGGTTTCGACAGGCTCGGCATGATACGCGATATCACTGATGTAATATCCAAACAACTGAACATCAATATCCGTTCGTTAACCCTTGAAACCACCGGCGGCATCTTTGAAGGAGTACTCACAGTATATATTCAGAATACCAGCCAGTTAAAAAATCTTATGGGGAACATCAAAACGGTTAATGGCGTTGAGAGTGTAAACAGGATCGATTAGTTTCTGCTTTTGATTGGAATAATTATTGATTCATTATTTAGAATCAATAAAATTTGTATTTTTATGCAAAAATATTGTTTATGGTTGTGAAAGAACAAGTTTCAGGAAATTTCGACGATGTCAAACAGATTTTTATTACTTATCTGGAAAAAAATCAGCATCGTAAAACCCCAGAACGGTTTACCATATTAAAAGAAATATATGCTTTTGAAGGGCATTTTGATGTGGAAACCCTTTATATCAAAATGAAAAACAGCAAATACCGCGTTAGTCGTGCCACCTTGTACAATACCATTGAACTGTTGTTATTGTGCGGCCTGGTGGTAAAACATCAGTTTGGGCAAAGTTCTGCGCATTACGAAAAATCATACAAATTCAAACAACACGATCATATTATTTGCATCGACACAAAAAAAGTAATAGAATTTTGTGACCCCCGCATTCAGGAGATTCAAAGGTCACTGGAACAAATGTTTAATGTTAGCATCACGCATCATGCACTCACGTTTTATGGAAAGTGCAACAACAAAAAAGAAAAATAATTTATACTGAACACCTAATCTATCCAATTTGCAATGAAAGTTGATGTAATTCTGGGCCTTCAATGGGGCGACGAAGGTAAAGGAAAAATTGTGGACGCCATGACACCTCATTATGATATTATTGCCCGTTTTCAGGGTGGTCCCAATGCCGGGCATACCATTGAATTCAATGGCAATAAAATTGTCTTGCACTCCGTTCCCTCGGGCATATTGCGCGATAATACCGTCAATGTTATCGGCAACGGGGTGGTGCTCGATCCTGTAATTCTTATGAATGAACTGAAAATCGTAGAGTCATTTAATCCTGCTGCCGCCCAAAATCTCCGCATTTCAAACAGGGCCCACCTCATCCTCCCCGTTCACAGGGCGCTGGATGCCTGTTTTGAACAAGCTAAAGGGAAGGAGAAAATTGGCTCCACACTCAAAGGTATAGCTCCCGCCTATGCCGATAAATACAACCGCAACGGGATACGGGCCGGTGAAATTTTGCTGGAAAATTTTTCAGAGAAATTCAGAACTCTTACCGAAAAACATCAGAAAATTTTTGATATGTACGATTTTAATATCAACGATTTTCAGATCGATAAGCTGCCTTACAAAGAGTATGAAAAGCAATGGCTCGAAGCCATTGAGCTGATGAAAAAGCTGCAATACATTGATGCCGAAATGTTTCTTAATCAGGCCCTGCAATCAGGCAAAAGCATACTTGCCGAAGGCGCCCAGGGCACGTTGCTCGATATTGATTTTGGGTCTTATCCTTTTGTTACTTCTTCAAATACCATTTGTGCCGGCGTGTGTTCGGGTCTGGGAATAGCCCCATCGAAAATCGGAAAAGTGTTCGGTGTCTTTAAGGCTTATTGTACCAGGGTGGGAAGTGGCCCTTTTCCAACCGAACTTTTTGATGATACCGGCAAAAAACTTCAGGCGCTTGGCAACGAATTTGGCGCCACCACCGGACGGGCGCGCCGCTGCGGATGGTTAGATTTGCCGGCTCTTAACTATGCCGTTATGATCAACGGTGTTACCGACCTGGTTATGACCAAAGCCGATATCTTAAGCACTTTTGATGTGATAAAAGTGGCCCAATCCTATAATAACCAAACCCTGGATTATCTGCCCTTTGACATTGATACCGCCCCTGTAACACCGGATTATACTGAGCTGCAGGGCTGGAATGTTCCTGTGGATAATCTCCAAAGCAGTAAAGATCTGCCCGAAGAATTATTGGCTTATATAAAATTTATCGAAAACTACGTTCATGTTCCGGTATCTTTTTTATCTTTAGGACCTGATAGAAAACAAACTTATCAATTATAAAAAACAGCACCAATGAAAAAAGGAATCTTATTTTTTATCTGTTTACTATTTGCATTGTACGATGTAAATGCACAGAAAATCTCTGATTCAAAAGTCCCTCAGGATGTGATTATCAGTTGCAGGTATAAATACCCTGACGCCACCGTGATGTACTGGGAAAAACAAGACGAAAACTACGTGGCACGTTTTAAAATGAATAATCAAACCGGCAATGCCGAATTTGACGAAAAAGGTTTGTGGATAAAGACCAGATTTGAAATAAAAGAAAAAGAACTGCCCAGCTCGGTTGTAAGCTATTACAAAGAAAACTATTTGGCAAATGAATATGTAATGTCGGTAATCGAAATTCACAAAACCAGTCAGGGCAAAAGTTATTATTATATCCAATTGAAAAGAGAAGGTGTTACCCAGGTGCTGCCGGTTGACCTGCAGTTTGACCTGGCCGGCACCCTTATCTATAAAAATGATCCGGGTGAAGCAAAAGCAAATGAAGGCGATAATAAAACGGTCAACACCAATACCGCAGCCAGCGAACCCCCTGATGATGGAAGCAAATATTTAGTGCCCGATAATAAAGTGCCGGCCGTTGCCACTACTCATTTTAAAAGCAAAAACAAAAAAGCTTCCGGCGCTGCCTGGTATTTTCGGGATCAAAAATATACCGTTAAATATAATTCTGCAGGACGAAATGCCCTTTCTACCTATACCAAAGAAGGTGCTTGGCTCGAAACACGCGTTGAAAGCAGTGAAGACAAACTCAACCAGTTAGTGACTAATTATTTAAAAGACAACTACCGTCAGTATAAAATCAAAACAGTGGAATTCGTTACTCAACCTAAAGACAAATCTATCGAAATTGGTATGTATGATAAACGGAGCAATGCAACGCCACCGCCCATCACAAAAATTTGGTTCACTTCGGCAGGCAAGTATGTTAACGTGGAAAAACCCGATATTGTTGACCCCAACGAACGCGAGGCACAAAAACGCCGCGAAGAAAAAGATAAAAAATTCATGGAAGATGTGGACAAAAGCGGCGTAGTATACGAAGATGCCGAAAATTATAATGATAAAGTAAATAAAAAAGAACTGCCGTCATCTATCCATGAATATATCAAGAAAAATTATAAAGAACACGTAATCAACAGTTCCCGCCTGGTTAGCGACGACGAACTGGGCAATGTTTATCTCATCAGGGTGAAAATAGAAGGAGCTAAATACGGCACCCAGTTGTTTTTTGATATTGCCGGAAAATTCCTCAAAAAAATTGAAGAATCGGAAGCCCGTATGAACAAGGAAGATATTAATATGGGTACTTCGGGAACTGAGGTGCAGGAATCAAAATACGGCACCTCGGATGAAAAAATCAGCCAGGGAGAATTACCGTCCGAAATTTCCAAATACCTGAAAAAGAACTATCCCGGCCACGAAATCAAAGAATCCTATTTCAAAACCGACAAAGACCTGGGAAATTGCTTTTTACTAATTATGCAAAAAGCCGGTGAAAAAAAGATTACTAAATTATTTTTCGACCTCGACGGTAATCTCGCAAGAACTTCATTCGAAAACCAGTAAGCCCCGGCAACGCATCCTGTGCATTATGCTCATGGCTTTTTACCAATTGCAAAAATGAAACGCTTCAGCACATTTTTGATTGTCATCCTGTGTTGCCTAAAGTGTTTTATGGTCAGCGGCCAGGGCGTGAAAAAAATTGATTTGGTCAGCGCCGAAAACATGATTTATGACCAGTCCAAAGGTGATTTTACCCTGCTGATTGGCAATGTCATTTTTCAACACGAAGAAATTCTGCTTTACTGCGACAGCGCACACCTGTATGATGCTACCAATAACCTCGAGGCATTCGGTTCCGTGCATATCAAGGCGAGCGATTCCACCAATATTTACGGCGATTCCTTAAAATATGACGGAAATACAAAAATTGCCGAAATGCACAAAAATGTCCGGCTTATCGATAACCAGATCACGCTGACAACCGAACACCTGACCTATGACCTTAAAGCAAAAACAGGAAAATATTACGATGGCGGGAAAATTGTGGACCCCGAAAATACCCTCACCAGCATCAAGGGCTTTTATTATTCTGAAAAAAAGGACTTTTTCTTCAACGATTCCGTAGTATTGGTAAATGTTGAATATACTATACTGTCCGACTCATTGATATACAACACCGCCTCTGAGATTTCGCGTTTTTTCGGGCCTACCACCATTACCAGCAAAGAAAATTTTATCTATTGCGAAAAAGGTTGGTACGACACCAAAAACGATAACGCAGAGTTTACAAAAAATGCCTTGCTTAAGAACGAGGGCCAGCAACTTACAGGCGACAGCATTTATTACAACCGCATCAAGGGACTTGGCCTGGCATACAGAAATGTGACTATTGTGGATACTACCCGAAACTCAGTGGTTAAAAGCGATTTTACAAAATATGACGAAAAAAACCAGTTCAGCCTTGCTACCGGCAATGCCCTGTTTATTCAGATTGACGAACATAATGATTCCCTGTTTCTGCACGCCGATACATTGATAGGAACCTTTGACACAGCTACCCGCAAAGCAAAAATAATGTATGCCTTTCACAAGGTGAAGTTCTATAGAGACGACCTGCAGGGCCGTTGCGACTCTCTGGTGTACAACTATGCCGACTCCACCATACGCATGTATTACGATCCGGTTATCTGGACCGATAACAACCAGCTGTCTGCCGACACCGTGGCAATCCAGATTAGCAACAGCCTCATCGATAAAATGTTTTTGCGCAAGGCCAGTTATGTGGTTTCGTGCGATGATACCACCGAAAGCCGCTATAATCAAGTCAAAGGAATTAATATGACCGGGTACTTCGTTAAGGGAGAACTAAAAAAAATTCATGTGTCGGGCAATGCCGAAACCATATACTTCATGCGCGATGGCAGCGAAAGAAAAATTGGTATCAACAAGGCAATTGCCACCAATCTTGACATCTATATAACCGACGAAAAAATCACTTCCATAACATTTCTCGAAGATCCCGTGGCAACTTTATATCCCGATAAAGAATTGTCGAAACAGGAACTTTTTCTGAAGAATTTCAGATGGCTTGAAAATTTTCGCCCAAAAACAAAAACCGACATTTTCAAACGCTGAGTTTTTTATGCACCTTTTCTACACCCCTCATATCGACCCGCAATTTCATGTGCTGAGCCAGGAAGAATCAAAACATTGCCGTGTGCTGCGAATCAAAACCGGAGATTTCATCTACCTTACCAATGGCAAAGGCACCTTGTGCAAAGCCATAGTTACTGATAACGCAACAGGAATTTATCATACCAAAATAGTAGAACAGCACGAAGAATTTAATAAAAGGCCATACCATCTTCATATTGCTATTGCGCCAACAAAAAATACCGACCGCTTTGAGTGGTTTCTGGAAAAAGTTACCGAACTGGGCATTGATGAAATTACTCCCCTGATATGTGAACATTCCGAAAAATCGCATCTGAAGTACGAACGCTTGCAAAAAGTACTGATTGCTGCTGTAAAACAGTCTTTCACGGCCTACCTGCCTCGTTTGAACAATCAATCAAAATTTACTGATTTTGTGAAAACTGCTTTCTCCGGCCAGAAATTTATTGCCTATTGTGGTGAGAGCCCGCAGCATTTGAGAGTTGCTTGTGTTCCGGAACAAGAGGTTACCATCCTTATTGGGCCCGAAGGCGATTTTTCTGAAGAGGAGATTACACTGGCAAAAAATTCAGGGTTTATTCCAATAACATTGGGCAAAAACCGTTTAAGGACTGAAACCGCGGGTGTTTTTGCCTGTAGCGTTGTAAATACAGTTAATATCTGAGGTTATGAAAAAGTTGTTCCGGTTGTTACTTTGTTCCCTGATTGTTTTTTCAGTCCCACGCCTGTATTCACAGAATCTTCAGTTGGCATTGGCTAAATACAAGGGTGGTGGCGACTGGTATGCAAACCCCACCTCTTTGGCCAACCTGGTAAAATTTTGCAATCAAAACCTAGGTACCAACCTGAACCCGGATTATGCTACCGTTGATGTGGGCAGCCCCGAACTGTTTAACTATCCCATGCTGCACCTCACCGGTCATGGCAATGTGGTTTTTTCAAACCAGGAGGCTTCTAATCTTCGCAATTACCTTATTTCAGGAGGGTTTCTGCATATCTCCGATAATTATGGTATTGATTTGTTTATCCGGCGCGAGATGAAAAAAGTTTTTCCTGAGCTTGTTTTTGTGGAACTCCCCTTTAACCATCCCATTTATCATCAAAAATATGATTTTCCGAACGGCCCTCCCAAGATTCACGAACACGACAATAAGCCTGCCCAGGGTTTCGGTCTGATCTATGAAGGCCGGTTGTTGTGCTTTTACGATTATGAATGTGATTTGGGCGATGGCTGGGAAGACCAGGCTGTTCACAAAGATTCGGAGCCCACACGGCTGAAAGCCTTGCAAATGGGGGCAAACATAATTCAATATGTTTTCATGAAATAGGTTTTCTTGACAAAAGCAATTTTCCAACAATTGATTCCATGTTTTCTGTTTGTTTCGATTGTTTTATTTATTGAAAGTTTGAGTTTGCAACACCCATACAATTTTAATAGTCCCAAAAAGCCTGGAGATTAATAATTTGTGAATGTGTGGACGTTGCGGCCAACAGGTCCGGTAAACCTGCAAAGAAAATTTATTAAACGACAAATTACCGGATTACCGTTTTTTTTGCGAAGCTGACCGCCGGTTGCCTGGCCACCGCGCCGCTATTTAGTTGCTCCTTATGAACTTATTTTTCAAGGATTGGGTAACAAAAAAAAGTTTGAAAAAATAAACGAAAAATTAGACACAAAAAATCTTCTTTGAGTTTTTGCATCATTTTCTTCAAATTCCA
>JAGNBV010000121.1 GCA_018004645.1 Bacteroidales bacterium | reverse complement strand
TCCAGGTTGTTTTCTTTGGCCAGTGATTTGGCCTTTTCGCGAACCATACTGACCAATTTCCCCGAGTTTTCTTCTCCTGGCGCCAAACGTCCGTAAACCATTTGTCCGTTGCGGAAGGAGCCGGCAAACAACCGGCTTTTATCACTTTTTTCCATGCGGATAGCTCCTTCAGGACAAATTCGCGAACACAAGAAACAGCCATCACAAGAGGTTTCATTAATCACTATCCTGTTATCGTAAGCACTTATTGCATCAAAACGGCATTGCGTAACACAAATTCTGCACATGTTGCAAAGACTATGATTTACCACGGCTTTGTTGCCACCGATGTACACTATTTCTTCCTTTTGTTCCGGTTCAAACAGCAGGTAAAGATTGGCAGCGTCTACATCGCAGTCGGCCAGCATAATTGGGGAACCTAGTGTTGCAAAAGCTGCACTGATACTTGATTTCCCTGTTCCACCCTTGCCACTTACTACAGCTATTTCCTTCATTTTGCTAAGTATAATTTTTTAATTTCGTCATAAGCCGGAATGTCATTTGAGTGCCATTTAGCCAGGATTGTACCCTTATGCAGCAACACCAGTCCGGGGTTCGCCCTGACAATAGTTTTCAGGGTAATAGGATCGGTAAGAAAATATTCGTACCGGGCATTATTAGCTTGTTTAAACGAATTAATCTCGTCTTCGGAGGAAGAAGTCATGCAAATAAATTTATTACCATCTTTAATTACCTGGCTATAAATATCATTAATCAGCGTTTGATGATCGGTCCTGGATTTATTTATATCATAAGCCACTAGCAGAAAATAATAAGAAGTATCGGTAAGTACGGCATCGGTTATGTCATCACCAGCCAGGGAGGCAATACTAAAATCATGAATAGGAGGCACATAGCCCTGTTTTATGAGTCGGGGTTCGGAACTCGATACGTATTTATATTTTGAAGTCTTTCCCCAGTAAATAGAGTCCTTAGTATAAATTTTACTTTCGACAGAAATTTCTTTACCCGCTACAGTATCGAGCAAAGTGAAATACTGTTCATATTCATCGGCCGGAGCATCTTTCGGGATTATCATTTTGTCAGGAATATAAGTTCCGGTTTTGTAAGGTCTGAAATCGATAACCGGCAAATGTTCAAGATTGTAATAAGAAAAACCAGTGATAAGAATGGCAACAGCTCCAATAATTGACCATCCGGTTTTCGGGCGCAACCATACTTTGAATTTTTTTCGATAAAGAAATGATATTATCACTAAAATCAAAATAAAAATATTCTTATAAAAAGTCTGCCAGTTGGTAAGTATTACCGCATCGCCAAAGCAGCCGCAATCGTGAACCGGGTTGGTAAGCGCCAGCCACAGCGTGAGGGGAGTAAAAACCAGCATAAAAAGCAACGCACCCCAATTGGCCAGTTTATTTTGTATTGAAAAAAACAGGCACACCCCTATCAGAAACTCCAGACCGCTAAGTATAAAAGCAAGCAAAAGGGCAAAAGTATTCAGCCACGGCATATTAAAAGCGTCGAAATAATCAATGAACTTGTAATTGCTTCCGAGCGGGTCAACAGCTTTTACAAAGCCTGAAAAAATAAACACGGCTCCGATGATGATTCGTGAAATTACAGCAGTAAGTTGAACAAACTTTTGTTTAGTGGATTTCATTTTCTCTATAATTAATTGTTTATTAAAATGTTAGATATATTCTCCATCAGTTCCACAAGTTTTTCTTTTAATGTTGTCATTCTTTGGGCTGCTAACAAACCTTTAGAATACAACATGGCAATCTGAGGGTCGTAAGGGATTTCCATCAATAAGGGTATATGATTATTTTCCAGATAATTATACACATCGCGATTGCCAATCCCTGCACGATTAATAATTACGCCAAAAGACCTGTTCATCTGCCTGAGAGTTTCGACAGATTGTTTCAAATCGCTAAGTCCAAAGGGCGTAGGCTCGGTAACAAGCACCACAAAATCTGCCGTTGCCGTGGTTTGTATAAAAGGACAAGAAGTACCCGGCGGAGCATCGAGTATGGCAATATCATTTGCCGGATCGATCTTATTTATCGCTGTCTTTATTAGTTTTACCGGCGACATTACCCCCACTTTCATGCGCGATTCAATAATCATACCGGTACGGTATCCATCTTCATTCAATAAATCCTTCGCACTTTGAACACTAACAGTTACTCTATCGGCATTACTAAATCCAGATTTCGCTTTAGGCTCATCCCGATCAAGTAATGGAAACAAATTTTGCTGATTTACCATGAATGCAGCTATTTCACCGAGAGAAACACTTTTTTCCTTGATGGCATTAAAGTGACAAGCCTCAAAACATGCACCGCAGGCATGGCATAAATCATCTATCACCGTGATGATTTTTGCCGGCGGTATGATGAAAATAGCATTATAATTACACCAATCATGACATTTGCCGCAAAAGGTACAAGCCGAACTGTATATTTCAGGAATTATTTGATTAATGGTTTCCTTTTCAATAAGTTTTCTATCAAAAAATGCTGCAGCATTGGGGGCTTCTGCATCGCAATCGATAAGCACAACCTTATAATTCTCAGCCATTAAAGAATAAAAAATATTGGTGGCTACCAGAGTTTTACCCGTGCCGCCTTTGCCACTGGCCACTGCAATTTTAATCATAACTCAAACGGGTTTGTTCATCACATAGAATATGCTGAATGGCTTTTTGCCAAAATTCTCCCTCCCATGATTTCAATTCATTATGGGTAATAAAATATTGTTGTGGGATGGGATGAGTACCATAAATAATTTTGAGGCCAAATCTTTCTTTCAAAAATTTTTCAAAATAACTAATATTGGGGCAGGGCGGATAACCCACAAACATACCTGTAGCTAAATGCACATGGGTAACATTATTTTTAATTAGTTCACGCGGAACAGATTCAATGCTGTACCCGGGGCATCCCCCGCACGAACTATTAACGGCTATTTCTGCATCATAGTTTTGATAGATAGCAAAAGCACCTTCGCGTTTTTGAAAAGCCCTGTAGCATTTTCCGCCGGTACAGTTATCAAACCGGTTGCAGGTAATTATTCCTATTTTGATTTTTTCCATATGATTGATTAGGCTATTTGATAAGATAAATGATTACTATACCGGATACAATAAGTAAAAACTGCAGCAAGGAGTCTTGTACTTTTGTTTTTTTATGCATTTCAGGTATTAAATCGGCCAGTGCAATATATAAAAAGCTTGAGGCTGAAAAAGCCAATACATAAGGAATCAGCATTTTCACGTTATCTAAAAAATAAAATGCAGCAATCCCGGCAACTATGGCAGTACTTCCAGACAACATATTGTACAGTAGCGCTTTTTTGCGTGTCATGCCGCTGTGCAAAAGAATGCCAAAATCGCCCAGTTCCTGAGGAATTTCGTGCATTGCCACCGACAAGGTTACAAAAAAACCCATTTCGGGAGATGTGAGAAAGGAAGCCACAATAACAATTCCATCAATAGCATTATGAAAAGCATCCCCAAATAATATCATGGGTACCACAGCATGGACATGCCTTTCACATTCCTTGTTCCGGCAGGTTCTCCATAAAATAAATTTTTCGAGAACAAAAAAGAAAAGTAATCCGGCCAGAATCAGTTTTAGCACCAGGGATGTCTGCATCATTTCGGAGGCCCTGGGTATCATACCCAAAAAAGCGGCTCCCAACAAGGTTCCCCCTGCCAGATATGTCAGGTACAAAGCCACCTTTTCGAGTTTGTTGTTATCCAGCAGAAATAACAAACTACCCAAGGCTATACTTCCGATACTTGCCGCCACTAATGCCAACAACACGCATAACAACAACATAAATATTAATTTTCATTAAACACAACAAAATCACCTTTTTTAACTTTTAATACCTCAGCTATCACCTCACATTTTACCATCAGTAAAAAAAATACCCGGGCATCCTTTTGTGCGATTAATCCTTCCAGGTTACCCTGTCCTTTTGAAATAATCAAATCGGCTTCTTCATACAATTTTCGGAATTGCCTGTTGCATTTTTCCACAATCGTTGAAGGGGCTCCATGGCCGTTGGATACCACATCAGCTACCATATCCATACCCACAGCTTCAGCATCCTGTAATGTAACATCATTGAGAATCGGTTTGCCCTTAACCACATAAGTTACATTATTATGCATTAAAGTTTCAATAAAAAGCCTGTCGAATACTATTTCGCCGGCATTATCGCCCAGATATAAGATCTTTTTTGCTGAATTAATTTTTTCTTTCAGCTCCATGGATTTATCTACAGCGAATTTAGATTTCAGCACGTTTTGGATGGTACTATTGATGTCAAAATTTCCCGCTGCGCCAAAATCCATGATATTTCCCGCAATAGACAGTTTCAATGCCAGGGAAAAGGGATCATGAGATTCAAGCACTTTGTTTTTCCACACGGCATACAACCCCATTGCTTCAGAATTGCTCTTAGATTTTTCCATTTCATAAGGATCATCTATGCCTGTAAGTTCGCAGGCCTTTTCATCGAGTATCTGCTGTATTTCCGGCCGCGACAAATTCTTGTACTTTAACATAGTCTCATGAAACAATAAATGAAAATAAATCCTTTGATCTTTGCTGACCTGATACTTATCGAATAACCTGTTATAATATCGGGCAAAACAGTGTTTGCATCTGACATCAACCGACTTGTTTGCATTAATGCCCGCAGTTTTCGTGTTCATGTCCGTCATGATTACAGTAGTTTGCGTTAAGTTGAAGTTTGTTTTCAAGGAAATCAGTAACCAGTTCCTGAGCATTTTTTATGGGCGCCCCCACAAATGCGTTAATATGCTGCTGATTGAACAACATTATGGCCTGTTGTCCCATACCGCCGGCAATAACATCTGTTACCCCAAATTGGGCAATCCATTTCGGATATAATCCGGGCACATGTTCGGGAGGGATAACTTCTTGTATCCCTGTGATTACATTGTTTTCCACAGTAACTAGAGCAAATGTCTGGCAATGACCAAAATGAGCACACAGCACGCCATTTTCGAGGGGAATTGCAATTTTTTTATTCATAATTAGTTTTTTTTAAAAAGTTATTATTTTATCACTATCTGCGACCCATTCTGCCAGGGCTGCCATGGTTGATTTTTCCGCTCCTTCAAAATAAGGATGATTTTTATAAATTCCGCAACGAGCCATACATATTCCACAAACTTTTACTATCACCCCTGATAAAATCAAATCTTTCAGCATTTGAGATAAATCCCGATCATAATTTTCGGGGGGAGTGCAAACATCTCGTGCCATATCCACCGAATCGTTCATGAGAAAAATGCGGACTTCATGATTGTTTTTTCTCAAGGCACCAGCCAGCCGTAGGCCATTCCATGTTACATCAGTGTTATCATAAGGTTCGTGATTAAAAATTATCAAAATTTTCATATAACTTTATATATTTATTTATGTTGATAATCGCTTATAGCTTTTCTAAATGTTGTTACCGTAAGGTGGGCACAATGAACTTTTTCTTCAGGAATATTTCCCAGATGCTCCAAAATATCCAATTCATTAATATCCCAGCTTTCTTCGAGGGTTTTTCCAATAACCATTGAAGTAAGGGCCGATCCTGAACAAAAAGAGCCAGCACAACCAATGGCCTGAAACTTGGCTTCGGTAATTTTTCCAGAAGAAATCTTCAAAAATACCTCGATGGTGTCACCGCAAGAACCTGTGTGTCGGCAATATGCATCAGGGTTTTCGATAATGCCAACATTTGTCCGGTTTACAAAATACTCTATTGCTCTATCTGAATAACCCGAAGTTGCTAATAATTCGCGAATAGTGCTCATATATAAATAATAATGTTTTTTAATTTATTATAGCGCTATATACTACTTAATAATTCCTTTTTTATGCAGGATGTTATGTAGTTTGCTTGTCTTATCTTCGCTGAGGGGAGTAAGGGGCAAACGCAGTCCTCCAGCAGGCAGTCCCATAAGGTTTAAGGCTCTTTTAGCCGACATGGGGTTGGTTTCCCAACGCAAAGCTTCGAACAAAGGATAATATTCATAGTGCATATTTTGGGCTTGCTCCATTTTTCCTGCCAAAGCCAGGTCTATCATCTCTTTCATCACTTCAGGCACTATATTTCCAGCTACGGTAAAAGATCCTGCGCCGCCGAAGGATAATAAGGGAAAAGCGGTGGTGTCCTTGCCAGTGAACACACAAAAGTCCTCATCTTTTGTTAATAAAATAACTTTGGTCAGATGATCGAGGCCTTTGTTACCATCTTTAATCCCTACGATATTGGGATGTTTAGAAAGTAAAGCCGTCATTCCCGGGTCAATTTCCACGCAGGTCCTGTCTTTGGAATTGTGCAGCAGAATGGGCACAGGCGAAACGTCAGCCAGTTGCTCATAAAACTTTATTATCCCTTCGGCTTTAGGCAAAATAAAAAAAGGCGAAAACACAGAAATATAATCGGCGCCAAGGTCGGCAAAAGCTTTCACTTTTTCTTTAGCGCGCCACAGGCTTGAAGAACAGGTATCAGGCACCACCTTACATTTTCCGTTGGCTGTTTTTGCGACGATTTCGAGTACTTTCAATTCTTCGGCGTCGGTTAGCAGGGTGTTTTCGCCGGTAACACCCAAAGGGGCTATTCCATGAATACCAACCGCCACCTGCCGTTCAACCAGTAATTTAAGCCCATCCTGATCTAATGCGCCCTTTTCATTCCAGGGAGTTATTAATAGCGTATAAGCGCCTTTAGTCATTTTTTTATTCATAATTTATTTATTATCAATGATTTATAAATATAATTCCACTTAGCCAGTAAACTCTACACTTGCCTCAAAAAAAATTATAGAAAGAGTATTACACCCTCTTTAAGCATTTAAAATGTCATAAACCGACCATCCTCCAAAAACACAGAATCTAATTTTCCCTTTACAAGCCACCACGAAAAAGGTTTTGCATTCCTTTGCCCCTGCTTCTTCTCCATCCCATACCCAAACCCTTACCCATCATGAAGCCCAACCCTCTGCCACGACCAAAACCCTGGCCAGCAGGGATTGAATTTTCGGGCAGGTTTTCCTGCGGATTTACAGATTCTGGATGTGATTGTTCTGAGGCTTTAACAGCAAACTTTGCACATCGACCGCTACGACGGCCAGTAATTGCTCCCTGACCCAAAGGGCCTGTTTGATCATAACCCGGCATAATAACCTCCTTTT
>JAGNBV010000120.1 GCA_018004645.1 Bacteroidales bacterium | reverse complement strand
ATTCATAACTTTGGTTTCTTACAAAGTTATTCTGCAAATCAAATCAAAAAATCAAAGAACGTTCTGTATATATTGTTTTTATTGTACTTTTAAAAGATTAAATATTTTTAAACGCATCACTACTAAAAACACATCTATAATCGTCATTGAATTAAATTTTGACATTTACAAAACCTTACTATTTTTTGAATTCGTAACTTTGCAATAAAAATATTTTGAAAAAATTCTTTGCAGCAGTTGCGATTATTTTTGTGGCTATAGGGTTTTCATTTGCCCAACACAGCGTTTCATACACCATCACGGGCTTGAAAAACAGCCGGGTTTTTCTTATGGCAGTTCATGGGAGCCGTTATGATGCGGTGGACTCCTGCAACTCGGTAAACGGCCTTATCCAATTTAAAAACCTTACCAGCCTGCCTGTTGGTGTTTACCGTATTTCTTTTGCCGACAGCCTGTTTACAGATATAATTCTGAACAATGAAGAGGTGGTTATGACCAACAAGCTGAGCAACCTGGCCGAAAGCATACAAATAACATCCTCTGAAGAAAATAAAATCTATTATGAATACTGGCACATGTCTGCTATTATCAATGACTCTATTCAGTTCATTACGGAACTGGGGGATGCCATTTACAAATCGAATAACTATGAAAGAACACCCGATCTGGACAGTATGGCTTTAAAAGTCTATCTTCTTTCGGAAAAACTTAATAAATATACATACCAGCTTATTTCAAAAAGCCAGGGATTATTTGTGAATAAACTGTTGAAAGCTTATGCAACGCCCGATTGGCAGGCATATAAGAAATCAACCGGCGCAAAAATTTATAAAAACAGGTACGCGTTTTTAAAAGAACATTTTTTTGATAATATTGATTTTTCAGATTCCACTTTACTGAATTCTGAAGTGTTTTATGTGCTGTGTACCGATTATGTGACAAAATACGCTGACCCGCCAACAGATTCAAGTTACATAGCTGCCATCGATTATGTTTTAACCAAGGCTCAGCCGTATCAACCGGTTTATAGATACATCCTCAATTTATTTGTTAATACCTTCGATGACACTGAATGGGAAGAAACATTCATTCACCTGGTGGATAATTACCTGCTAAAAAACACCTGCACACCGGATGAGCACGATAAAAACATGTCGGAACGGGCTGCTGTATTAAAAAAACTCAAACCGGGCAATAAGGCTCCCGAGATGATCTTAAACGATATTAACGGGAATCCCATTAGCCTGTATGCTACTAAATCAAAAGTTACCCTGCTGATGTTCTGGTCGTCGGAATGTGAACATTGCGAAAAAGTGATGCCCCAAATTCTTAATATCTATGCATTAAATAAACCGTTAGGTCTTGAAGTTTTTGCTGTTTCGGCAGACACGGATAAAAATTCGTGGATCAACGCGGTGAAAAAAAGTGAAATGAGTTGGATCAATGTTTCTGATAATAAAGGGTTTCAGAGTCCGGCCATCATTGCTTATAATGCTTACAGCACACCAACTTTTTTCATTCTTGATTCGGAAAAAAACATCATTGCTCATCCTTATTCTCCAAAAGATTTGGCTGAAGGACTCCGGAAAGCATTGGAAAAATAAATACTGATTTTATACCGATTGGAAAAATCATATAGTCCAAACTTCGCTTCACTCGTTTGCCCTATTTATTTTAACCATCGGCATAACCAAATGAGAAATATCAATACGTCCTATTGGACTAATTGATATTTCAATTTGGTATTATTCAAATTCACGATTTGTGAAAGTTTCAAACCCGCAGGAGTTAAGTTATTTTCTATAAACGCCTGCAATCTTATCCATGATAACCTTCGTAGCGCCGGCATTTTGGGTAACAAAATTGCTGCAGGTCGCGGAACTTTTTTCCTGAAATGCTTTATCTTCAATAAGTTTTACGATAATCTGTTCCAGTTCGCTATAATTATTCACCGGAAAAGCTCCTCCCAGTTTTATCAGGTCGATGGCTTCCTGAAACTTATGATAATTTGGTCCGAAAATAACAGGGACGCCAAAAGTGGCAGCTTCCAGGATGTTATGGATATTTTTCCCAAAACCACCGCCAATATAGGCAAAGCGGGCGTATTGGTACAAATGTAGTAAAATGCCAATGCTGTCGATAAATAGCACATTGGCAGATTTTATATCCTGGTCCTGAGCTTCGGAAAATTTAACCGATTTTGTTTTTATTTTTTCCTGCAGCGCTGTGATGCGTTCGGGATGTATTTCATGCGGCGCAATAATGAACTTTAACCGGCCAGAAAACTTATTGATGATATCCACCATCATCTCCTCGTCGGGCGGCCATGTGCTGCCGGCAACCATCACATCAGCATCACCGGCAAACTGCTCAATAGGAGGAAACGATTTTTTCTGCCGCGTAACACTCAGCACCCTGTCGAAACGCGTATCGCCGGATAGGGAACATTTATCGCAACCAATGCCGTGTAAAAGATTCACCGAAGATTCATCCTGAACAAAAATCCAGTCAATTTCTTTTAGCTTTTCCCTGAACCAACCCCCATACCATTTGAAAAAATGTTGTCCCGGACGAAATTTCACCGAGAAATAATAAAGCGGGATGTTTTTCAGGTGCAGTTGGTGTATGTAATTAAACCAAAACTCATATTTGATAAAAAAAACCATTACCGGATTGACCGTTACTAAAAATTTGCGCACATTGCCGGGGGTATCGGCAGGAAGATAACAAACATAATCAGCGCCATCGTAATTCTTCCTGATTTCATATCCCGAAGGTGAAAAAAAAGTAAGTAAAATTTTGTACTGCGGATACTTTTGCCTGAACGCCTCCATCACCGGGCGCCCCTGCTCGAACTCGCCAAGCGAAGAAGCATGAAACCAGATCCAGGGATGATCATTCTTTACAGCCTGTTTCAGGTTGTCGTGCCAGTGTTTCCGCCCTTGTGTCCACCGGCGGGCTTTAGAATTAAACAGGGAGGCAATTTTTATCAATGCCGTGTAAACAAATACTGATACGGAATATAAAAAAAACATCAGCAGAATTTTTAGAAATAATAACCCTTGGGGGCCCTTTTATACAAAGGGATCAGCCATCCAACACGAAAAGCATAAAAGAAATCATATTTTTGCTCTGTATCGCGTGTTCTGGTGTTAAAATTATATGTCCTGCGGCATTTTGTGAACGCCTGGGTAAATTCAAACCCTGCATAGAATGACACCAGCCGCTTGTTTCCCATATACATATATCCCAAAAATTCGGTAATTGAAAACCCGTTGGCCAGTTCATCGTAACCTTTTTTATAATCGCCACGGAGCGGGGGAACGGTATTGTTTGGGTTGGTGATTTTTATTTTATGCTGCACAAAACCCGGCTGCAGCTTTATCAGGATGCCGCTGTTGGGATTGGATTTAAACACCGGAATGACCTTGCCGGCCTTAAGACTGACAGCAAAACCCTGTTCGCTGAAAAACACATCGGCATATTGTCCGTCAGCAGTGATAAGGAAACTATCCGAAGTGGCAATATTATCCAGAATGCCAAACTGATCTTTCACCACATTGCCAAAAAGGTAATTACCCTCCACCCCGAACAACCAGTTTTTTTTTGTTTTTATCTGAAAACCACCGCCGATCGCCGAGTTGCCGCCAAACCTGCTGGCAAGGTCCCCGCCCGGTAGCTGATAAGCATACGTGGCATAAAGCATAGTGGAAAATATACAGGAATCCTTAACACTAACCTGCGGGCGTGCCTGAGAGCATAAAAAAAGAAAAACCAAAAAAAATAATAATTTCTTCATCTTCATTTCTGACGCCAAAATTAACTAAAAAACAGTCTGTATAATTTAACAGTCCAGAAATAATATTATTGCCCTGAAATAATTTTTTTTGGGCATCGCAAACATTATCATTTTGACTACCTGCGTATTCTTAAAAAACATATCTTTGCAACTTAAAAAAAATTCGATATCATATAAACAATTCGACATATGCACAAAATCACTATGGTTGACCTAAAGCGTCAATACGAGGATATCAAACACGAAATAGATACTGCCATTCATGAAGTAATTGATTCCACAGCTTTTATCAACGGTCCTGCTGTAAACCGGTTTCAAAAAAACCTAGAAGCCTATCTTGGCGTAAAACATGTAATCCCTTGTGCCAACGGCACGGATGCGTTACAGGTTTCGATGATGGCATTGGGATTAAAACCGGGCGACGAAGTCATCACTACCTCTTTTACTTTCATAGCCACCGCTGAAGTAATTGCCCTGCTGGGCCTGACTCCGGTTCTGGTGGATGTTGACCCCGACACTTTTAATATTGACCCTGTGGCCATAGAACGCGCCATCACACCCAAAACCAAAGCTATCGTCCCGGTGCACCTTTTCGGACAGTCGGCCGATATGGAAGCCATCACCGCTATCGCAGAAAAATACCAACTTCATATAATTGAAGACAACTGCCAGGCCATTGGAGCCGACTATATTTTTGCCGATGGGCACAGAAAAAAAACAGGTGGTATTGGCATCGTGGGATGCACATCATTTTTCCCATCCAAAAATCTGGGATGTTACGGTGACGGCGGAGCCGTATTTACCAACGACGACAACCTGGCCACCAAACTGCGTCAAATTGTAAATCACGGCATGACAGTTCGGTATTACCACGACATGATAGGTGTAAATTCGCGGCTCGACAGTATTCAGGCAGCAATTCTTGACATAAAACTCAAACACCTCGACGAGTACGCTCAACGCCGCAACCAGGCCGCCTCATACTACGACCAGGCATTTGCAGCAGAACCACGGCTTAAGACACCGGTACGCTTCAAAAAATCCACCCATGTCTTTCATCAATACACGCTGGTAACACAAGATACCGACAGAGGCAAACTTCAGGATTTCCTGAACACCAAAAATGTCCCTGCCATGATCTATTATCCCGTTCCGCTGCATATGCAGAAAGCTTACCTCGACCCCAGATACCGGCAAGGCGATTTTCCGGTAACGGAAATGTTATGCAAATCGGTAATATCACTGCCTATGCACACCCATTTTGACAACGAGCAACTTGAGTACATTACCGCTTCGGTACTGGAATTTTTCAAACAATAATCCTATGGAAAAAGACTTTTTTGCACATGAAACAGCCATCATTGATCAGGGCTG
Organism: Bacteroidales bacterium; assembly: GCA_018004645.1. Taxonomy (GTDB): domain Bacteria; phylum Bacteroidota; class Bacteroidia; order Bacteroidales; family CAIWKO01; genus CAIWKO01. Next base: position 2,065 of record JAGNBV010000120.1, on the reverse strand, counting down.
CACAATAGGAAAAGGAAGCAAAATATGGCATTTCAGCCACATGATGACCGGTTGTGAACTGGGCGAAAATTGTAATATCGGACAAAATGTCGTGGTTTCACCTGGTGTAAAACTGGGCAGAAACGTAAAAGTTCAGAACAATGTATCCATTTATACCGGCGTAATTTGCGAAGATGATGTTTTTCTGGGGCCTTCCATGGTTTTTACCAATATCATTAATCCCCGGAGTGCTGTTGTACGCAAGGATCAATACGTTAAAACCGTAGTAAAAAAAGGTGCCAGCATTGGGGCCAATGCCACTATCGTCTGCGGACACGATATCGGAGAATACGCCTTTATTGGCGCGGGAGCAGTTGTCACCAAGGAAGTTCCCGCCTTTGCCCTCGTGGTGGGGAACCCCGCCAAACAAATAGGATGGATCAGCGAATACGGACACCGCCTTAATTTCAATGAAGAGGGAATTGCCGTGTGTCCTGAAAGCAATGAAAAATACAAGTTCCATAATGGAGAAGTTTCTAAATTAGCATGACATGAAAAAATTTTTCTTACTAATCGCCTGTTGTTGCATGAGTATTTTTTTTACATCATGCGAAGAATCCAACTGCGACAACTGTACTATCCAAAAACGTGAATTTTGCCTGATGATGTTTGAGGTCAATTGTAACAGCGCTGCACTGACAACCAATATGGATTATCTGGTGCAGGCCTGCGGACAGGATGAAGCCAGTCAGTGGATATCAGCTGTTACCGACAGTTGTACCCAGGGAATTCTTTTATGTCCTGCTGAATGTCAATAAGATTCATCTCATGAAAAAAGATAAAATAAAATTTGCAGTTGTTGGATGCGGCCATATCGGCAAACGTCATGCGGAAATGATACAACGCAATGATGAAGCAGAACTTGTTGCCCTATGCGATATCAAGCCCAAAGAAACTTTAGGTATTGACCAATACGAAGTTCCTTTTTTCAGCGATATCGACACGATGCTCAAGTCGGATATCGGTTTTGATGTGGTAAACGTATGTACGCCCAACGGCTGGCATGTTGACCACACGTTCAAATCCCTGTGCGCCATGAAACATGTTGTCTGCGAAAAGCCCATGGGGCTTACCAAGGCTTCCGTTGAACAAGTAATTTATAAATCGTTGCAGGTTTCGCGCCATCTTTTTCTGGTGATGCAAAACCGTTATTCACCGCCATCAGTATGGATCAAAGATGTAGTGGATAAAAAATTACTGGGCGACATTTTTCATGTGCAACTAAACTGCTACTGGAACCGCGACGAACGTTATTACAAAAAAGGTAACTGGAAAGGAACTGCCGATCTTGACGGAGGCACACTGTTCACACAGTTTTCGCACTTCATTGACATCATGTACTGGCTCTTTGGCGACATCACTGATATACAGGGAATTTTTGCCGATAATAACCACCGGGGTCTGACAGATTTTGAAGACAGCGGCATCGTCAGTTTTAAATTTATACAAGGCGGCATGGGCTGCATCAACTATTCCACTTCGGTATGGGATACCAACCTGGAAAGCAGCATCACCATCATTGGCAGCAACGGCAGCATCAAGATTGGCGGTCAATACATGAATGAAGTAGAATACTGCCATATTAAAAACTATTCCATGCCCACGCTGGATCCGGTAAATCCCGCTAATGATTACGGAACCTACAAAGGCAGCGCCGCCAACCATCATTATGTTATCGAAAATGTTGTTGCCACCCTCAAAGGCCGAACCACCATTACTACCAATGCTCTGGAAGGCATGAAAGTGGTGGATATCATTGAACGAATTTATGAAGTCAGGAACAAAAATTTCAAAAAACAATAATAAAAACCATAATTAAATGAATACTTTCGAAAAATTAATAGCAAAGCAAACAAAACTCTCTGTGATTGGCCTGGGATATGTTGGTTTACCAATAGCCCTTGAATTTGCAAAAAAAATTCAGGTCATAGGATTCGACATCAAGGACGACCGTGTCGAGATGATGAAAAACAAAATAGATCCCAGCGAAGAACTCCCCTCTTCAGCCTTTGAGGGTTGCGATATA
>JAGNBV010000021.1 GCA_018004645.1 Bacteroidales bacterium | reverse complement strand
TAGGGATGGTAGGAAATTCGGTAAATTCGGCCAGGGCCATTTTAATCAGCAGCGAGTCCATCAGGGCGATGCGGTCAATCTCCCAGTTATCCACGCGGGCTTCTATCAAATCGTCAAACTCATCGCGGTGCATGACTGTTTTTGAAAAAAGGTCGGTAAGAAATTTTATTTCTTCCTTCTCGTCATCGCCTTGCTGGTTGCCAAAGAGCGTTGGCAGGAACGGATTTTTTTCAGTAGAGTTTTTGAGGTATTTCAGGGATTTTACCAACATAAAACAAGCCACATCAAAATCATCAGCCCAAAATACATTTATATCTTCAAAATACTGCTGCAGTGCCTCGTTTTCGGCAATAAAAGTATCCACTATCTGTTCCAGGACCCTGAAATCATTGTCGGAGGAATCCTCCTGGTTTTTCATATATGCCTGGAAAAAGTCCGCTTCGGTTATTTGTTGGTAAGTCTTGCGGATCAGCACTTCCTGGTCAGCCCAGTTGATTTTCAGTTCTTCGTGTTTTCTTTTAAAATCAGGACTGTTTTCGATTTTTAAAATGATGCTGTTGTTGACAAAACGGGTATTTGGGTTGGCTTCTTCCTCGGTGGGAAAATATTTGTTTTTCTTGATTTCAATGGTTTCGCGTGCGAAATCTACAATTTCAATCAAAAAAGACATTTGGTAAATATAGAGGTTGTAAATACCGTAAATATTTTTTTGCAGGTTTCTTACAGCAACATCCACGCGGTCGTTATCAGACTGAAAGAACGCATAAAGGGCTTGCATCACCTTTATTCTTAGTACTCGTCGGTTTAACATTTATCTGAAGGCTCAAATTTTGCACGAAAGTACACAAAAATATTTTTTATGTCAGTTTTTTTTTCAGGTGAACAACCATTGCCGTAAAAATTTTGTCATAAATACTAATTGAAATATTACGGAAAGTTTTTATTTTTGTAACAATAAAACAAGGACTATATGGAAGAGAAAGATTTTAATGAAAGAAACGACCGTGAAGAGATTTTCTCTAAAGCAGTAAGGGCAGGGAAAAGAACCTATTTTTTTGATGTAAAATCAACGCGGAGCGAAGACTATTACCTGACGATTACTGAAAGCAAAAGACGTTTCAGCAACGAGTCGGGAAAGTTCTTCTACGAAAAGCACAAACTTTTTTTGTATCGTGAAGACTTTGAAAAATTCCTCAAAGGTCTCGACGTGGTGATGAAATTTATTGAAACCGGTGAAGTGCCAGCCCCCGATCCCGAAGATGATCAACTGGCAGCCGAAGAATATCAGGAAAACAAAGAAAACAAAACTGAGGAAGATTCTGAGGGTTATAAATAAACCTTTTCTTCATTTCATATTTTTTGTTAAAATAAACCACAATATTCTGGTTTATAATGTTTTGTGTTTTCACTTTTAGTGCAAAACTTTATTTATTAATTCGGATAAAAGGTGGTATTTTTGTAATCTGAAAAAATCGAAAGTTTTCTATGGGAAAAGTCATTGCTATTGCTAACCAAAAAGGAGGAGTAGGAAAAACCACTACAGCCATCAATCTTAGCGCCAGCCTCGCTGTGCTTGAGTTCAAGACATTGCTGATTGATGCCGACCCGCAGGCCAATGCCACTTCCGGAGTCGGGTTTGACCCAAAGAATATCAAAACCAGTATTTATGAGTGTATCATCGAAGATGTAGAGCCCAAAAATATCATCCTGAACACGAAAACACCCAACCTGGACCTGCTGCCTGCCCACATCGACCTGGTGGGCGCCGAGATTGAACTGATTAACCAACCGCACCGCGAAAAAATGATGCGCAAGGTCATCAGCAAAATAAAGGACAATTACGATTTTATCATCATCGACTGTTCCCCTTCTCTCGGCCTGATCGTGGTCAACTCGCTGGCGGCGGCCGATTCGGTCATCATCCCCGTTCAATGCGAATATTTTGCTCTGGAAGGACTCGGAAAACTGCTGAATACCATAAAAATTGTGCAGCAACACATGAACCCGGACCTGGACATTGAGGGCATTTTGCTCACCATGTACGACCAGCGTCTGCGCCTGTCCAATCAGGTGGTTGAAGAAGTAAAAACGCATTTTCAACAAATGGTGTTCAACACCATTATCCAGCGCAATACCAAACTTGGTGAAGCCCCCAGCTTTGGCGAAACTATCATCATGTATGACGCCGACAGCAAGGGAGCTATCAACTACCTGAACTTGGCCAGGGAAATTTTGCAGAAAAACGAATTAACCAGGATAAAACAAAGCGATAAAATAATCAATACCGAAGATGACAAATAAGAAAAGAAGCACTGTTATTGGCCGAGGCCTCAGTTCCCTGCTCGAAAACCCCGATACCGATATTACCAGCAAAAGCGATGTGATGGGAAAATATGTGGTGGGTTCGGTAGCCGAAATCAGCGTATCGCAGATTGAAGCTAATCCTTTTCAGCCCCGCGACCAGTTTGATGAGATTGCCCTGGAAGAATTAGCTGAATCCATTAAAACTCACGGACTCATTCAGCCGGTTACAGTGCGCAAACTGGGTTTTGATAAATACCAGCTTATTACCGGCGAACGCCGTTTCAGAGCCGCACAAATAGCAGGGTTGAAAGAAATACCTGCCTATATACGCATTGCTGATGACGAACAGATGCTGGAATGGGCACTTATCGAAAATATACACCGTGAAGACCTTAACCCTATCGAAATTGCTCTTTCGTACCAGCGACTGGTGGATGAATGCAAACTGACTCAGGCCGAATTAAGCGAAAAAGTTAACTCCAAACGTTCTACCGTTACTAATTATCTGCGGCTCCTTAAACTGCCCGAAATTATTCAGAAAGCCCTGAAGGAAGAACAACTCAGCATGGGCCATGCCCGCGCCATTGCCGGTATTGAAGAGGCTGAAAGACAATTGCGCATTTTTAACATGATTGTTGATCAGGGTCTTTCGGTGCGCGAAGCTGAAAAACTTACCAAAGAAACTGCCACCGTAAAAACAAAAAAACCTCAACCCAAAACCGAGGTGCCTTACAAAGTTGTTGAAATAAAAAAATTACTCACCGACCGCTTTCAAACATCCGTTGACATTAAATACCGCAATAAAGGCAAAGGTAGCATCGTTATTTCTTTCAAGTCTGATGATGAACTGAATAAGATCATTGCCAAGATGAAACAATAAACACTCATGCCTTTTCTTTGCAGCAAATATTTCATTGTTTTTTCTTTAGTCTTTATTATCAATGCCAGCCTTGCATTGGGCCAAACCGGGCCGGCCGACAGTATTGTTTCTGACACAAGCAGCCTTGTAAAGGTTACTGCAGGAAAAGAGCAGGTTGTGAAAAAGTCCCCCACAACAGACACTGCTAAAGTAAAACTGCATTCGCCCAAAAAAGCCGCATGGATGTCGGCTGCGTTGCCGGGCCTGGGGCAGATTTACAATAAAAAATACTGGAAAGTCCCCGTGATATATGTGGGTTTTGGTATCATTGGCTACCTGGGATATAACTATTATACCAAGTTTAATAAGTACAAAGACACCTATATGTACAGGTCGGCTTTAGATACAACGGTTACAGATTATTTTCCCGAAATAATGTCGAAAGACATACTGTACGAAAACTGGAATTATTACCGTCGAAATTTTGAACTTACCTGTATTGTCGGCAGTTTGTTTTATATTTTAAACATCATTGATGCCTCGGTTGACGGGCATCTTTATAAATTTGACATCTCTGATGATCTATCGTTGAAGGTAGAGCCGGATATGAACTCCCTCTCCTACTACAGCGGAAAAAATATGGCCGGCGGAATAAAAATCTCCCTGAAGTTTTAGATAACTTCATTTTTTGGGAAAAACCTTCAGATTCTTTTCCTTTTTCATAACAAACGATTCCCGTGATCGGTTTTCCCTGTTGATGATAAAGGCATATTACGCATTAAATATTATACTGATTGGCTGGTTAGCAATTAATGAGTCTGAGACAATTATCTTTTAATAAATTTTTGTATTACACTTTCTTTGTCGCTAATCGCTCTTATTACATATATCCCGCTTGCCATGTTTTCTAAACTAACTATTGTTTCGGCAGATGAAGTATAAACGGTCTTAAGTATTTGCCCCTGGATATTTAGAATTTCTATAATCGTTTTTTGCGGGCAAACTATCGTAATTAGATCTGAGACAGGGTTCGGATATGCTGCAAGTGGAGAAATAGTTTCTATTTGTGGCGTTGAAGCATACTCATTTTTCATAATATCCAATATTACCCCCTCGATAACGGTGAGTCCGTATGGTATTTCGTCAGGGAGCAGGTACCATCCGTTGCTTGAGCCTCCCCATCCGAAATTCACATGAAAATAATTATCCGTATTATAGCCATCGACCACAACATTGTGACCGGAAGAATTTGATTCATCTACGATAGCAAGATGTGCGGGCAGCGAGTCCATCATGTTTTGAATAAGTCTGGTAAAAAGCGAAGTGTCAGCCGACCAAAGCAATTGGGCAGTAGTACAACCAAAACGGGAATAAGCTTCCATCGCCTGATTAACACCGAAAGTTCCGGAACCTTCGGAAGTAAAAATCTGTGTGGCGGCCACCCCGCAGGCAAACGACAGGGCTGCCTTATCCTGGTTGGTGGGCAAAATATTATTCAAATAATGTGAGTTCAGTGTGTCAAGATACGCATTGAGCTGCGGAAAAGAAGGAAAACCATGCAGGCTGAAATCATCGTCGATGGTAAACGTACGGCCTGAATAATTATGGTTATAATCATCACCGTCATCGAAAACCGTGTTATTAGTTGTCTTGTGATAATTGAGAATTTGTGCCATAGCTGTTGCAGGACAACCGACATAACTTCTTGACAAAGTTACCGGATCAATGGGACACATCTGGTTGTAAGGGGCGCTTTGAGTCCAATTTGTTTCAAGCCAGCCTCCTGTAGAAGTTGTCCCCGCAGGTGGCCATTGCTGCGAAACAACAAGTAGCCTGTCCGTGTCATTTGTTAAAGCCTCCCATTGCATTTTTCTGTTTTTGATTTTTTGTGCAGGGGCATTTTCTTTGTATGCCAGGCGTTGGGAAATATCATTTTTCAGGATTTTCAAAAAAGTCCCTTCAGCGTCCAAATTATTGATATACGAATAGGCAATTACCGGGGGCAAGTCATTATCGGCAGCCACGATCATATAGCCTGCAGGGCTTAACTCAGCAGCATAAAAGCATATGAGGTCTCCGTTGTTGACAGCAGTAATGTTTTTTATTGAAAACTCATTGCCATAGCCTGAAAGTGCAATTTTTGCAATAACAACCTTTTTTGCCGTTTCGCTTGTTACAGGTTCAGCAAAAATCACATAAGGCAACGATAATACCCATAGACTCAACAACGAAATTTTCATTTTGAAATTCATACTATTTTATTTTGAAATTATTATCCGAAGGATTACCATCGGGAACCTGACTATTACCCAATGTGATCTTTGTGACTTTCTGTTTAATCTCCAGTGTTACTATAGTTATGTTTTTCCCGTCTTTCCAGGTGTCTGCCGGCAAATCATACCGTATTTTTTCTCCGTTCTCAGTATCAAACAATAAATAAACAGGCAAGGGAAGCGTTCCTGAATTTTTAATTTCGACCGTACATTTTCCGGCTTCGTATGTAGCAGAAGATATGGTAAGGTCGGGAAAACCCTGCTCAAAATACCATGGCTTCCAGAACCACGTAAGGTCCTGGCCTGAAATCTGATTAAAACAATTGAAAAAGTCGTATGGCGTTGGATGTTTGTATTTCCAACTGTCCATAAATCCCTTAAGGCATTTACTAAAGACATCCTTACCTAATTGTATTTCGAGCAGCCTTAGTATTTGCTCCGCCTTACCATAATTGAGAATAAAATAGATTTCCGGTGTAAGGTAATACGTAGGCGTCATCACAGCAGGTTCAAATTCCCTGCCGCCGTAATATGAATAAACATGAGTTGTGTATGACGCCACATCTTTTGTGGGTTCAATTTCTTTTTGCAATGCTTCGGGTAAAAAAACAGCCATGCTTTCGTCCATCCAGCCATATTTTGTTTCATTTGTTCCCACATAAAAAGGAAAATATGTGTGTGTTATTTCGTGCGAATGCGCGTAAACAACATCTCCCCTGTCTTCGGATGAGCCGACATTGGTCATCATCGGGTATTCCATTCCGTCGGCCCCGTCGAAAATGCTCATGCATGGAAAGGGATAAGGCACCCCCGGCAGTTTTTCAGACAGAAATAAGATCGTTTTCCGTGCTATGGCAATAACTTCTTTATAATCACTGTGCTTTGCGTTATAAGCAGTTTGAATAAAAACTTTTCTGCCGCCCGTGCCGGCTTCGATGCTGCAGCCTTCCCAAACAAAATGATCACTGAGTGCGAAGGCAAAATCGCTGACATTGTCCGCTTTATATTTCCATGTATTCCATGCTCCCTGTTTGGTCACATTACCCTTGTTATAATCATCGGGAAGTGCAATGGTAACGGTTTCGGAAGAACTTAACGCCTCCCGGTACTTTGCAAGATAAGGCTCATTCAGTAAATCGCCGGGGTTTACCAGGTTACCTGTGGCCCACACAACATATTTGCCCGGAACGGAGATTTCCACATCAAAATTGCCAAAATCATTATAAAATTCAGCCAATCCTGTATAATCGCGGGTGTCCCATCCGCTGATGTCGTCGTAAACGGCAATTTGAGGGTACCACTGTCCGATAAAGAAACTGGTGGAATCGTAGGTTCCCATGCGAATCTGAGTTTTTGAAGGCATCCTGAAACTCCAATCAATGGTAATTTTGGTAGAGGCTTTAGTGTTTAATGGGTCATTGAGGGTAACGTACATATTTGTTCCTCTTCTGGTGATGCGATTGTCCTCAGCTTTAGCAGAAATGGTCCTGCCATTGTTCATTACCTGTTTAATAAGAACACCATCTGTCAGATCAACAGGATACACATCAAGTGTTCTTGCAGCGCCCTTCTTAAACAGATCCTGATAAAGCCTGATGACCAGGGTTTTCAATGTATCGGGGCTGTTATTATAATAGGTTATTTCTTCCTGTCCTTCCACGTAGCCGGTTTCCGGAAAAAATTTCACTTTTATTTTATAGTCGGCTGTGTTTTGCCAGTATTTTTTCCCGGGGTTGCCGTCCGTGGTTCTTGTACCTGACCTGATGGCCTGCGCAATTTCTTTACTGAGAAAAAGGCTTTCCTGCGCTGATACTGTTTCCGCATAAGGTCCACACATCATCATGATAACCGAAGCCGAAAAAATAAATCTGAGGTAATGTTTTATCATCAAGAGATTCCTTTGTTTTAAAAGTTTATAACAGGTAGTTTTCAGGTTTTGAACATCAATATTACAAAATTTCCCGTACCTGCATGATGTGCAGGAAAAATATATGTAATCGTTTTATGACAGTAAAAAAATTAGTGTAACAACTGCCTCGCAGTTTTTCGGGCTGCTTCGCTGACATTGCTGCCGCTCAGCATTTCGGCTAATACCTCTACCCTTTCGTCGGGTTGCAGCAGCTTCAGGCGGGTGAACGTAGTGTTTTTTTCTTCTTTTTTATACACCAGGTAATGAAAATCACTTTTTCCAGCTATTTGTGGAAGATGGGTAATGGAGATTACCTGCATATCTTTCGAGAGGTCTTTCATAATAGCACCGGTTTTTGCTGCCACTTCGCCCGACACACCGCTGTCGATCTCGTCGAAAATAATGGTTGGTAAGAGTTTTTTCCGTGAAATAATGGATTTTAGTGCCAGCATCAGCCGCGACAACTCCCCGCCGGAAGCAATACTGGATATTTCCTTCAGTTCGGAGCCTTTGTTTGCACTGAAGGTGAATTTTATTTCATCCAGGCCATCTTCGGCAACGGCAGGAAGCAACTGATGAACAATGGCAACACGGGCATTAGGCATACCCAATTGCTGAAGAATGCCCACCACTTTTTGTTCAATTTCTTTGAAAACCTTTTTCCTTGACGCTGAAATTTTTTGTGCCGAAGCCTGCAATTCTTTCTCATTTTGACTTATCAGCGACTCCATTTTGCTGATATTGCTTTCGAGCGATGAGATGTTTTGCAGCTTTTGGTCGAACTCGTTTTTGATGGTTAACAGCTCTCCTACTGTGTTGACGCGGTGTTTCTGCTGCAGGCGGTATATCTCGTTGAGGCGTTGTGAAACTATTTCAAAACGTTCGGGCGAATACTGAATTTTTTCATCAATCTGTTCCATTTCGGAAGAGATGTCTTTCAGCTCGATGCAGGCACTTTGCAGACGCCGGATGTTTTCTTCAAGGCTGCTGTCGAACTTAGCCACCTGTGTCAGGAGACTATATACTGTATTTAACTGCTGGTTGATGCTGTTTTCGCTGTTGCTGAGCGAATAAACGGCCTTGCTGACAGTGGATTTTATTTGTTCTACATGATTCAGAAGCTCTAATTCCTGTTCCAGCGGCTGCTGTTCGTCTTCTTTCAGGGCTGCACTTTCGAGCTCGTTGAATAAAAAATTGTAATAGTCGGCATCGGCTTTTGCTTGTTTTTCGAGGTCTATCAGTTGCTGGAGCTCCTTTTTCATTTCGCGGTAACCTGCAAAAAGCCCTGCATGGTCTTTTACCTGCCCCGAGATGTTGGCATAACTGTCGATAGCCAGCATCTGGAATCTCTCATCGTTGATGAGTCGTGTCTGATGTTGCGAGTGGATATCCACCAATTTTTCGCCCAGTTCTTTCATCTGTGCCAGCGAAACGGGTGTGTCGTTGATAAATGCCCGCGATTTGCCTTCGGGATTAATTTCGCGTCTGAGAATCAGGATGTCATCGTAATCAAGGTTGTTGGCATCAAAAAAATAACCCAGCTCATAATTTTTTATATTGAAGGTGCCTTCGATAATGCATTTTCTGTTGGTACCGGGCAGGGCTTGCAGGTCGGCACGCTGGCCCAGGATAAGCGACAATGCATCGAGAATGATGGATTTACCGGCTCCAGTTTCGCCGGTAATAACCGTATAACCTGCAAAAAAATCTATTTCGATAACATCAATCAGCGCATAATTCTGTATCGAGAGGTGTGCGAGCATAGGTCATCGGTTTACTTTGCATTCAGAATTTTTGAATTGAAATCATTGGAATGGGCGGGGTCAATTTCTTTGAGGTAAGGTACTACCTGGTTTTTGTCGTTGGCGGGGGCCTGCGAAAAGATGTTTATAATCTCGTCGCGTTTGGTATCCATAAAAACGGTAGTAAAATACAGGTTGGGCGTACCTTTGACAACGGTGCGCATTTTGTCGATGGCGGTAACTATGGATGTGCGGCCATTAGCCATATTTTCTTTCATGTCATCAAAGCCTTTCAGGTGATATAGGTACAGGCATTCCCTGAAACCGCCGTACGAATCATTCAGGAGGTTTTCAACCAGCCAATAGCGGTTTTTACGGCTTTCAAATGATTTCCAGCCTTTGTCGGCAGTATTTTGAGCCAGTTGTACAATGTTTTGAGCCTTATTGTAAAATTGACTGCCACCTTTCATCATATAGGAATCAAAGTCAATGCCTATAATGATGTATGCGTAATATGCCAGCAGTGAGGTAAGGTTTGAATAGAAGTTGTTATCATCATAATCCATTGCCTGATTCTGGATGTATTTAAAAGAAATATCCTTGTCCACAATATTGAGCATAGGCGAATTATAGGAGGTATTGAAGATCGGCCTGCGTGACTGTATCTGCAAAGTACCTTTAAAGTCAACATCCGAGCTTCTTTCGGAGATATTGAAATAGAACGAACATTCAATTTTTTCTTCCTGGCGGTAAGAATAGTTGGTCCATTTACGGTTATTTAGGAATTCGAGCATGGCCTTCTGCATTTCCTCGAAAACTGTTTTGTCGCTACCGCTTATTTGGGAATGGTTGACAGACACACTGCAAAAAAGTTCCTGGGCACAACCCGGGTTGATATTGAATGAGAAGATAATCAAAACCAATACAACAAGTTTTTTCATATTTTATCTTTTCTTAATTTGCTAATTTCGTTAAAAATATCTATTGCTACTTCATGTTTTGATTTAAGTGGAAAAGTTTTCTTTTCCGATTTGTAATTAAACAGGGTAACCTTGTTTGTGGGTTGTTTAAAACCGGCTCCTTTGTCTTTAAGTGAGTTTAAAACGATGAGGTCGAGGTTTTTGTTTTTTAGTTTTTTCAGTGCGTTTTCGTTTTCGTTATCGGTTTCGAGGGCAAAACCCACCAGTAGTTGGTCTTTTCGTTTAATCTTGCCCAGCGCAGCAAGGATATCTTTAGTCGATTTCAGATTTATGGATAGAGGCGTTCCTGATTTTTTTATTTTTTGTTTGCTGACCAATGCGGGGGTATAATCGGCAACGGCGGCGGCCATGATAGTGATGTCGGCATCAGGAAAAGCTTTAAGGCATTGCTGGTACATTTGGCTGGCCGAGACCACGTCAACCCTCCGGATGTGCGGATACGGTGTTGCGAGGGTTACCGGACCGGTAATCAGGGTTACGTCGGCACCGTTTTCAGCACATACGGCAGCAAGTTCAAAACCCATCAGTCCCGAAGAGTGGTTGCCGATAAAACGCACAGGATCAATGCTTTCGTAGGTAGGTCCTGCTGTAACCAGGATCTTTTTATTTTTTAAAAGGTCTTTTTTTTTAAGGAAATTGTCCAGGATTTCAACAATTTTTTCGGGTTCTTCCAACCTGCCGGCGCCACACAGGCCGCTGGCCAGTTCACCCTCGCGCGGGGCAATGAGGTGGTGGCCGAAAGCACATAAGGTATTGACGTTTTTTTGCGTGGCCGGATGTTTGTACATATCCAGATCCATGGCGGGAGCAAAAAACACAGGACATTTGGCTGCAAGATAAGTGGTAGTTAGCAGGTTGTCGGCCAGTCCGTTAGCCATTTTTGCCAGGGTATTGGCCGAAACAGGGGCTATAAGATAAATATCTGCCCAGCTACCCAGTTCGATATGGCTGAACCATTTTCCATCACCGGCATTAAAACCTTCGCACAATACCGGATGTCCGGAAAGTGTTGACAATGTAAGTGGCGTAACAAAATCTTTGGCTGCAGGGGTCACCACCACCTGAACATCCGCTCCTTCTTTTTTCAGCAGACGGATTAGCAGGGGTATTTTATAGGCGGCAATACTTCCGGTAATGCCAATAAGTATTTTTTTTCCGTTTAGCATCCTAAAAGATTAAAAATCAGTAGGGTTTTCTTTTAACGGATTCCGAAAATACAGTTTGTTGTTGAGGTACTCGTTGATAGCGACCAGCGATGGTTTGGGGAGTCTTTCGTAATATTTGGCAATTTCTATCTGTTCCCGGTTTTCAAATATTTCTTCCAGGTTGTCGGTTGTTGTGGAGAACTCCTGAATTTTTTCGTTGAGTTCTTCTTTGATTTCAGAGGAGATTTTGTTGGCGCGGTTAGCAAGAATCACGATAGTTTCATAGATATTTCCGGTTTCTTTGGTAAAATCGCTGATGTTTCTTGTTACCGCCAGTGTGCCTACTTTTGATTTTTTGTTATCCATATGATCTGTTTGTATTTCGTGTTATTTATATCTGAGTGTTGTCTTTATTCGCGTATTTGGCTAACTCTTTTTCGATATTTTTCATGATTGATTTGGCAGCTTTACCGTATTCCGATTGCGGGAAGCTGGTGTTTAAAGAGTTATAGGCGTCGCGGGCCAGTTCCAGCCGTTCTTTCTTTTTTGTTTCAATGCTATTTATGGCATACTCGTAGCTTGACGCCAGCATATAGTAATAGATATCTTCTTTATGCCTGGTATCCGGATAATCTTTGAGCACATTTTTAAATGCAACATAAGCGGCCTGATAACTCTCAATTTTGTAGTAAAGCCGGGCAGTTTCAAATTCTTTTTTCTCAAGCTTGGCGCGAAGTTCGTCAATGAGTTCATTACACTTTGCCACACGGCTGCTGGCGGGATATTCGTTTATAAAAAGCTGAAATTGTTTGATGGCATCTATGCTTATCGTCTGATCCAGGCCGTATATTGGTGAAAAAAGATACTGACAATAAGCCGACATATAATCGCATTCTTCGGAATACTTGCTTGTTGGGAACGATGACGAGAATTTGGTAAAATAATATCCGGCTTCGAGGTAGTCTTCTTCTCCGTAATAACAATACGCATAATAGTAGTTAATCATTTCGGAAGTATCGTTGCCGCGGTAAAAAATCAGCAATTCATCAAAAAGCTGCATGGCCCTGTGAAAATCTCCCTTTTCATAAAGTTCAACAGCTGTTTTGTATTTAAGCCTAATATCTGAACTTTTGAGCACCTGCCGGTAATTGTTGCAAGAATTCAACACAATGCCCGCCAACAGGACGAAACAGGCCAGTGTAATGCGCGTTGTTTTAAACATGGTGCAAAATTAGTCATTTTTAACTAAATAAAACTAATTTTTGCAAAATATATTGTAGCGGGATTTTATTTTATCAGGGTTACTGTTCCCTTGAGGTCGTGTTTTTGCAAACAGACGTCCACAAAACTAATCAGCCAGACATACACATCCTGAGGCATCACTGCTCCTTTGTATTTTCCGTTCCACCCTGCCAGCGCATCCTGAGTGTATAAAAGCTGTTTGCCCCAGCGGTCGTAAATACGCATTTCAAAGGTCTCCCACCGTATGCCATTGCCTTTGCATATAAAGCTTGAGTTCTTGTCATCCTCATTGGGCGTAAACGCATTGGGGATAAAAAAAGCCATCTCGGGCGCAATGTAAACCGTATGACGGGTTGTATCGGCACAGCCCATAGGTGTAAGAGCAATTAGCATGACATCAAAATAGCCGGTATCGGAATACTGGTGTATGGGGTTTTGTTCGTTAGAGTTATTTATCAGGGCATTATAGTCGCCGAAATCCCATTCCCAAGCCGATGCAGCAAAAGAACGGTCGTAAAACCATACCGTTGGCGATAGTTCCGAAGGAAATTCCGGCACCGACACAAATTCGGCTTCCGGTGATTTATAAACCGTAATCATATCAGACCACAAAAAGGTGGAACTGCAGCCATAAATTGTTGTCATCGTTAGACTTACGTCAAACACACCCGGATCATAAAAATAATGCAGCGGGTTATGTTCGTAAGAAAAAGTATAGTCTCCGAATTCCCAGTACCAGCTTGCGTCATCGAAATTGCTCTGGTCGGTAAACTGCACCAGCAGGTCTTCGCAACCTTCCTTCCTGTCGGCATCAAAAGTAATGACAGGATATGGGAACACATGCACGGTAATCGTGTCTGAGCCTGTGCAGCCGTTCAATTGGCCGGTAACGGTGTAGGTGGTGGTATTAGAAGGCGAAACGCTGATATAGCTGCCGCTGATGTTACCAGGTTGCCAGACAAAATTCGTAGCGCCACCTGCATAGATTTGCGTACTGCTACCGAAACAAATGTTGGCCTGTGTGGTGCTGGCATGAATATCTGCTGCCACACTGATCACAATATTCATGGTAACAGGCAGGGTGCATTGTCCCGTGGGTTCAGGTGTAAACGTGTATGTGCCTGTCCCCGCTGCAGCGGTATTGATGGTGGCAGGACTCCAGGTGCCGGTAATTCCGTTGTTCGAGGTACCCGGAAGTGTGCCTGGAGTGGCGCCAACGCAATAAGGGCCCAGCGCGGTAAAGGAGGGTGTAATATTGGGGTTCACAGTAACGTCCATGGTTGTGGTGGTGGCACATTGCCCTGATGTGGGAGTAAACGTATAGGTGCTTGTCCCTGCCGTGGCGGTACTGATGGATGCCGGGGTCCAGGTGCCGCTGATGCCGTTGGTTGAAGTATTTGGCAGTGTCTCTGGAGTAGCGCCCACGCAATAAGGTCCCAGTGCGGTAAACGCAGGTGTTATGCCAGTGCTCACGGTAACACTCATGGTGGTGGTGGTGGCACACTGTCCTGATGTCGGGGTAAAAGTGTAAGTGCTTGTCCCCGCTGTGGCGGTATTGATGGTTGCCGGGCTCCAGGTGCCCGTAATTCCGTTGGTCGAGGTACCCGGCAGTGTGCCTGGAGTGGCGCCCACGCAATAAGGTCCAAGAGCAGTAAAGTCAGGTGTAGTGTTAGCATTTACGGTAACATTCATGGTGGTGGAGATCGCGCATTGTCCCGCTGTGGGTGTAAACGTGTAGGTGTTTGTCCCTGCAGTGGCAGTATTGATGCTTGCCGGGCTCCAGGTACCGGTAATCCCGTTGGTGGAAGTTCCCGGGAGTGTGCCGGGCGCGGCGCCAGCGCAATATGGTCCTAGTGTGGTGAAAGTGGGCGTTATACCAGAACTCACGGTAACAATCATGGTGGTGGTTGTTGCACATTGTCCTGCCGCAGGGGTAAAGGTATATGTACTTGTTCCTGCGGTGGTAGTATTGATGGCTGCCGGGCTCCAGGTGCCGGTAATCCCGTTGGTGGAAGTTCCCGGAAGCGTGCCGGGTGTGGCACCCACACAATAAGGACCAAGAGCAGTAAAAGAAGGTGTAGTGGCTGCGTTTACGGTGACATTCATGGTTGTGGTGGCGGCGCATTGTCCTGCAGTGGGCGTAAAAGTGTAGGTACTTGTCCCTGCCGTGGCGGTACTGATGGTTGCAGGGTTCCAGGTGCCGCTGATGCTGTTGGTTGAGGTGCCTGGAAGTATAGCAGGAGTAGCACCAGCACAATAAGGCCCGAGCGGGGTGAATGTTGGAGTTACATTGGGATTGATAGTTATGGTCAGGGATGTAGTCGTTGCACAGCCGTTGGATGGAGTGAAAGTATAGTTAGTTGTTGTTGTATTGTTTATTGCCGGACTCCAGGTGCCGGGAATCCCGTTTGTTGAGGTGGTGGGCAATGCCGGAATGGATGCTCCGGCGCAGTATGGCCCTACGGGGTTGAAAGTTGGATTGCAGGTGGTATTGCACGATGGACAGAAATTATTGATCAGTCCGGAACTCCCGCTAGAGCCAGAAAAAATATATATCCAGGTATGTCCTGCCTGAGCAGCGGTAGCAGTGAAGGTTATCGGATTGGTTGTCCATGAATATCCTACAGGAGTTATGTTTCCAACTAAAACCGCTCCGCTAAGTGAACCATTTGAGTTGGTATAAAAAAAAGGTGAAAAACTACCGGTGCTGCCTGTACCGTGGCTAACGTAGGTAATGTTAAAGGTATAGGTTTGTCCGCTTACCAAAGCAGGAGTAAAACGCAATCCGAAACCCTCTCCCCCGGTGGTCCATGTTTGTCCATTTCCGATAAAAATTGCCCTGCATCCCACCCCATTGTTTGGAGGGGGAATTGTGAGGTTTGCAGCAGGCCAGCCGCCCGTCCAGCTACTGCCTGTCCACGACAGCAGGTCAGAATTGTTTCCAGTCAGGTTAGTGGTGGAGGAAAAACTGGTTCCCGGTGAAGGACTCATGAAACAGGAATCGATAATAACCTGGCCAACAGAGAGGTTAACTGCGAATAAAAACAGAAGACAGGTAAAAAAAAATTGTCCGTGCAAGAAAATTTTATGGGTCTTAAAGGCAATCCATGTCAGCTGTTTATTCAGATTTCTGATTTTCATTATTGAACAATTTGACCAAGGAAAACATATGGATAATTTTATTTGATATATACTAAAACAAAGATAAGCTAAAAACTCTGGAATACCTGAAAATTCATACGAATTTTTCACCCTTATGTTTCACAAAAGAAAACCCGGTCATCCGGCAATGATTTGTCGTTTTAAAATTTTCTTTGCGGAATTGGCTTAACTGCTGCCTGCACAACCTATTCACATCAATGAATTTAGTTTTGTTCATTTGTGAATAGGTCTGGCATAAAATGATGGTAAGATTTCAAAAAACATCTCAAAAGGTCACTCCTGCTACCTTACCAGCGTAACAGTCCCTTTGAGGTTGTGTTTTTGCATAGCAGTATCAATAAAGCTAATCAGCCACACATACACATCCTGAGGCATATCCTTGCCATTAAACTTGCCGTTCCATCCTTGCTGCCAATCCTGTGTATATAATATCTGTTTGCCCCAGCGGTCGTATATACGCATCTCGAAAGTTTCCCAACGGATGTTTTTGCCTTTGCCGATGAAATTGGAGTTCCTGTCGTCATCATTGGGGGTAAACGCATTGGGGACAAAAAAAGCCACCTCGGGAGCAATATAAACTGTATGACGGGTCGTATCGGCGCAGCCCATGGGTGAAATCGCAATTAGCATAACATCATAATAACCGGTATCGGAATACTGGTATATGGGGTTTTGCTCGTTGGAATTATTTATCAGGGCATTATAGTCGCCAAAATCCCATTCCCAGGCTGATGCGCCAAAAGAACGGTCGTAAAACCATACCGTTGGCGACAGTTCGGTAGGAAATTCGGGTGCGAAAACAAACTCTGCTTCAGGAGTTTTATAAACTGTAATCATATCGGGCCATAAAAAGGTGGAAGTGCAGCCATAAATTGTTGTCATCGTTAAACTTACGTTATAGACACCCTGATCATTAAAATAATGAAGCGGGTTTTGTTCGTACGAAAAAGTATTGTCTCCGAATTCCCAGTACCAGCTTGCGTCATCGAAGTTGCTCTGGTCGGTAAACTGCACCAGCAGGTCTTCGCAACCTTCTTTCCTGTCGGCATCAAAGGTAATGTCCGGATAAGGATACACATTGATGGTTACTTGGACTGTTCCCTGACATCCATTGACATCGCCTGTTACAGTATAGGTGGTGGTTGCATCGGGATAAACAATAACATACGCACCAGTCATTCCTCCGGGTTGCCATTGAAAATTCTGGGCACCAGAAGCATATAAATTAGTGGGTTCTCCAAAGCATAAGGTGTCGTTAGAGGTGCTGGCAAAAACCACTGGCATTGGTGTCACAGTCACAGTTGCTGTTGCTGTTGCGGAACAGCCCTCGGGGCTGATGCCCGTTACTGAATATACCGTTGTGGCTGTGGGACATACATTAATAGATGCTCCTGTGAGTCCGCCGGGTTGCCAGAGATAAGAATCTGCACCGGAGCCATTGATAACGGTGCACAGCCCCTGACAAATGTTGGCGGGGGTGGCGACAGCAGTAACAATAGGTGCAATAGCTACATTTACTGTTACCTCATTTGTTGATGAACATCCTTGCAATGATGATCCTGTTACCGTATATGTGGTAGTAATATTGGGGCAAACA
Source organism: Bacteroidales bacterium (assembly GCA_018004645.1). GTDB lineage: Bacteria > Bacteroidota > Bacteroidia > Bacteroidales > CAIWKO01 > CAIWKO01. The sequence goes on along the minus strand of JAGNBV010000021.1, from coordinate 17,439 downwards.
TTTATAGTGTATCCAGCAAGGTTTCCAGGCATCCAACTGTAATTATCAGCTCCCGAAGCATTCAGGTTGGTACACCCTCCGAGGCATAATGTTGCCGGCGAAGCTGTAGCAGTAATGACCGGAACAGGATTTACATTTACAGTTACTACAGTAGAGGAAGAACACCCAGTGGCCGTGGTTCCCGTGAGGGTATATGCAGTTGAAGAAGTTGGGCATACGTTAACCAAACTTCCGGTCAGATTCCCGGGCATCCATGTATAGGTAGAAGCGCCGTTAGCGCTGAGATCGGTACACTGGCCTGCACAAATGCTGGCAGGTGATGCAGAGGCCGAAAGCACTGGTATGGGATTTACGGTAACGGTAAGCTGCGAGGAAGCAGAGCAGCCGGCAGTGGTTGTTCCGGTCACCGAATACGTGGTATTTGTTGTTGGGCACACATTGACAGTAGCCCCCGTAAGATTTCCGGGCATCCAGGTATATGTCGAAGCACCGTTAGCGCTTAGGTTGGTGCATTGTCCGGAGCATATTGCTGCCGGAGAAGCTGCGACTGTATTCACAGGATTGGCATTAACAGTAACTGTTGCCGTGCTTGTGGCTGAGCAGCCGGCAGTAGTTGTTCCTGTAACAGTATATGTGGTGGAAGAAGTCGGGCATACATTAATCAAACTTCCATTCAGATTACCGGGCATCCAGGTATAGGTAGATGCGCCGTTAACGCTGAGGTTAGAACATTGGCCTGCACAGATATTGGCAGGTGATGCCGAGGCCGAAAGCACAGGTATGGGATTTACGGTAACGGTAAGCTGCGAGGAAGCAGAGCAGCCGGCAGTGGTTGTTCCGGTCACCGAATACGTGGTATTTGTTGTTGGGCACACATTGACAGTAGCCCCCGTAAGATTTCCGGGCATCCAGGTATATGTCGAAGCACCGTTAGCGCTTAGGTTGGTGCATTGTCCGGAGCATATTGCTGCCGGAGAAGCTGCGACTGTAATCACAGGATTGGCATTAACAGTAACTGTTGCCGTGCTTGTGGCTGAGCAGCCGGCAGTAGTTGTTCCGGTAACAGTATATGTGGTGGAAGAAGTCGGGCATACATTAATCAAACTTCCATTCAGATTACCGGGCATCCAGGTATAGGTAGATGCGCCGTTAACGCTGAGGTTGGAACATTGGCTTGCACAGATATTGGCAGGTGATGCCGAGGCCGAAAGCACAGGTATGGGATTTACGGTAACGGTGAGCTGCGAGGAAGCAGAGCAACCTGCAGTGGTTGTTCCGGTAACCGAGTACGTGGTATTTGTTGTTGGGCACACATTGACAGTGGCCCCTGTAAGATTTCCGGGCATCCAGGTATAGCTAGAAGCACCGTTAGCGCTAAGGTTGGTGCATTGTCCGTTGCAAACAGCACTTGGCAAAGCGCCGGCGCTTACCGAAGGAAGAGGATTGACATTTACAGTGGCGACTGCCGAAGCAGTAACACCGCCAGATGCAGTACCGGTCACAGTATATGAAGTTGTTGTGGTAGGGCTCACATTAATGGTGGCTCCGGTAGCGCCGGTACTCCAGGTAAAGTTTGTCCCGGCAAGGTTCGAAGTGGCATTTAATGTAGCCGTCTGCCCTGCACAGATTGTTGGACTGTTAACAGTAACGGTCATTGTGTTGCACAAGTGGATATCAACATCATCAAGGAAATAACGGGTTTGTGTCTTGGTTCCGCCCACGTTTGTGGTTGAAGTAGCTGCATCGGAATAAAAATTGCCAATGGTAAAATGCGTAAAGGCTTGTGTGGGTGTGAAAGACAGCGAAATCAATGTCCATGCTGTTTTGTTTGTAATGATCCCTATATAGTTTACCTGAGGAGTAGCACTATAAACACACATGCTGGAGTTATAAAATGGCGCTGTTGTGAAATAAACCCCAAGGTTGTTGCATGCGTACGTGCTTAAATCAGCTAAAGACACATAAAACTCAATGCAATATTGTTGCCCCGGAACCAAAGGGGAAGAGAGCGCTCCTTGCAAGTACTCGCGGTATGGTGTGCAGCCGCCGCTGCCATAAACAAAAACTGCCGACATGGAGTTTCCGGTGCGGGGAGCCTGTGTTCCGGGAGAACTGGCATCGGTGGAAAACGGACTACAAAAACATGATGTAGCAAGTGATGAATGAAAAATATCTGTTGACCCGCCTGTAGGCATGGTCCAATTTGAAATTGCGTTGGTAAACTCGGTATTGGTCAGATACCAGCTACATTTCAGATTAGCCGTATTAACAGTTTCAAAACTCGGGTTAAGCACCAGGTTCTGTCCATAAAGGCATAGGCTACAAAAAAAAGTAATTGCAAATTGTAAAGAAAGAAGAAAATAGCTTTTTTTCATTTAGACAGCATGGATGTTGGATTATACATAAAAATATCTGCTCAAAAATATTAAAAAAAAAGCAAATTCCGATCAAGAAGTAGTAATTCCGGTCGATTTTTTTGCGAAAGCCGTGGCACTCTTCGCAGCTATCAGAAGTCCATATATTGCTGGAAGCTGCATTGCATATATGATTGGGCTTGTTTTAGCAGTTCCTGTTCTGTGATAGTTGCTGTGGTATCAATAATCAAATTTGAAGGAGAATTGGAAACGGTTTCATACGTGATTTGCGCTCCGCGCTTAACCAGTCCAAAACCTCCATTATAGGCAAAAAATGCAAATTCTGGGCATGAGGGTTGCCACAAGTTTTTGCTCCAGTTAAACTCATCATGATTTATTTCAAGCTGCGACAGCAAAAGGGCAGGCAGGTCGGTTTGAGAGCCGATCTTCTCTACCCTGCTGCCCATAAATTCATCTTTAATTACATTGCCACACCACAGCATAACAATTTTATGATAGTCAGGAGAATAAAAAGGATGGTTACGGTATGAGCCATGACTATGGTCGGAAATCAGGATGAATAAGGTGTTATCGTACCATTTTTCTTTTTGAGCTTCTGTGAAAAAATCTTTCAAGCAGCCGTCTGCATAATTGGCGGCATTTACATATTTTTTCTCATATTCAGGCCACATTATTGTCTGTGGTTTGTCATAGTCGTATGGCGAATGTGTGCTCATGGTAAACAGTGCGGAAAAAAAAGGCTGCTTTTGGCTGTTCAGTCCTTTTAGGAAATATGGAAACGTAAACTCGTCGTGCAATCCTAACTTTCCCCTGGGCATAGGGGCCGGGAAATCGCTTTCCTCTATCAGTTGATCGAAACCGTTGTACACCAAATAACTTTTGATGTTTCCATAAATAAGCTGTCCGCCAAAATAAAAAGAAGAGAAATAGCCCTCAGGTTTCAACTTTTGTATCAGACCCGGCAATTTTTGGTATTTTCCAGGTTGTTGCGAAACAGCCGTGATACCTTGTGCGGGGAATCCGCTGAAAATAGCCGACATGCCTTCCTGAGAGCGGGTTCCATTGGTATATATGTTGGTAAACAAAATGCCATTTTTTTCCAACTTGTGAAAAAAAGGTGTGATGCCGGCTTCGCCACCCAGGCTCTCGATAAGGTCAGCCGACCAACCTTCCAGGATAAACATAACGACATTGGGATGGTTGTTTTTCAGTACTTTAACAGAAGAATCTGCGGGAGCTGAAAACATTTGGCTAACAGTGGCACAGGCTTCTTCTTTGCTATAATACTCAAATGGATTTTCATCCAGCATACTGTAGTTGTCAGCAATACTGTGGCCGAAGTTCCACAGTGAATTGACAGATACACAGTTGAGAATATCGTGCTTGCTGAAATAAGACTGGCTCTGGTTGATGGGAATCTGTTGCAGGCCGCCCCGCATACCCAGAAAAAGCAGGCCTGGCGTCAACAGAACAAAGAACAAAGAAAATAAATAGTTCTTCTTTGAAGGGGAAACACGATAATAAAATATTTTCAGGTACAAAAAATAGTACAACAGTGTTTGCAGCAAGATCAGCAGTGTTATCACCAGTATCTGCCAGGATTGTGCCGAGGCCGCTATTTCATCAGGATGCAAAAGGTATTGAAGGACCTTGTAATGCAGTTTCATTTTCCATTCGCTGTATATGCCGGCTTCCACCGAGGTGATAAGCAACAAAAGAAACAACACGATGAAAACGTATGTTTTATAGGCAATCTCAAGCCAGCGTGTTGTATAAAAATTTTGGATTACCAGAAAAAAAAACGGCAACACCATGATATAGCAAATAGCTGACACATCAAGGGGCAGCGAATACCAGAAAACGCCCGCTGTTTCGCCAACGGGAATATCTCTGAGAAATTTGAGGTTATAGAAAACAAAAACCAACCGGGTAAGTTCTAAAACAAGGAGCCAAAACAACATTTGCCGAAAAAAGGATGCCAGTATTTTTTTTGGCAGAGAATCCATGTTTTAGTTTTTCGGCAAATTTACACTATTGAACCCATATGACACATTAAATATTTTTTAAAGGGCACCTCTAATAACTTCAAAACCTTTGGTTGTCTTTGTTCTTCAAATTCTCATATACGTTCAATATATTGTAGTTTTCAAAACTTCGGCCGCCACGATTTTTTTAGAGCAACCCGATCAACAAAGTAGAGGCACCCTATTGAACCAAAAGTCAAAAAAAGTTTTAATACGTGATTAATCTAATCATTATCTTTGCATTTCGCATTATCATTTTATACATCAATCAAATCCCATGAAAAAAATCAGGTTTTTTCTTTTTGCCGCTGTTTTTACAATGGCTGCCGGTGTTACTGTCGGGCAAATCAGTAAAAATGTAACAAAAATTGCCCTCATCAAAGACGCTTCAGGATGGATACAGTTCAAAGATAATCAATCTATTAATCCTGAAACGATTTTTACAGTCAACAAAAGCGAATTTGGCCTGAGTCAGGCCGACCAGATGGTGATAAAACGCACGGAAGCGGACCAACTGGGTTTCACGCATCACCGGTATCAGCAATATTATAAAGGCATTTCGGTAGAAGGTGGTGAGTTTATTATTCACAGTGCTGCCGGCAAGGCTATAACGGGTAACGGAAAAATCATTACCGGCCTGAACCTGGCCACTACCCCTGCCCTGTCGCCGCAACAGGCTGTTGACAAAGCCCTGGCATTTACCCATGCTGAAAAATATATGTGGGAAGATCCTGGCAGCGAAGCTATGCTGAAAAAAGCCAGAAAAGACCCTGCTGCCACTTACCAGCCGAAGGCGAAACTGGTTGTTATCGATAAAAAATATGGTAAAGATGCTTCAAAATATATCTTAGCTTATAAAGTGGAGGTTTATGCGTCCAAACCCCTGTCGTACAAAAATGTTTATGTGAATGCCAATTCGGGGGCGATTTACCATACTATGGACCGTCTGCACCTTACCGATGTGCCTGCATTGGCGCACACAAAATACAGCGGCACACAAAATATTACCGTGGACTCTACCGGACCGGGGTCTTACCGTTTGCACGAAACAGGACGCAGCGGTGTGGAAACTTATAATATGAACTCGGGTACCTCGTACAGTGCTGCCGTGGATTTCACCCACCCCGACACCGATTGGACACTCACCAATGCACAGCAGGACGAAGTTGGGCTGGATGCTCATTTTGGCGCTGAAGCGACCTATGATTTTTATTGGAACAGCTTCGGTAGAGACAGTTACGACGACAACGGTGCACCTTTAATCAGCTATGTCCATTATGATGTTGATTACGACAATGCTTTCTGGAATGGCACCGTGATGACATACGGCGATGGCGACGGCTCCACAACAGGCCCTTTTACCGCCCTGGATGTGTGTGCACATGAGCTCACTCACGGCGTTACTGAATACACCGCCAATCTGATCTATCAGGATGAGCCGGGTGCCCTGAATGAGGCCTTCAGCGATATTTTCAGCGCTGCAGTTGAATTTTACGCCACTCCTTCTCAGGCCGACTGGTTTGTAGGGGAAGACTTTGACCTGAGCGGTGGCAACGGATTCCGCAATATGTCCGACCCCAACGAAGACGATCAGCCCGACACTTACCTGGGGACCAACTGGTATTCCGGCACCATGGATAATGGCGGTGTACATTACAATAACAGCGTGGGCAACTATTGGTTTTACCTGTTGTCGGTTGGCGGCTCAGGGACCAACGATCTTGGAAATTATTTTTCGGTGGACAGCATCGGCATTGAAAAAGCCGCACGTATTGCCTACCGCACCCTTTCAGTATATCTTACCGAAAATTCGCAGTATGCTGATGCCCGCATGGCTTCTATACAGGCTGCCACCGACCTGTTCGGACATTGCTCCAATGAAATGATACAAACTGTAAATGCCTGGTATGCCGTCGGTATAGGTATGGCTGTGGCCGACAATGATGTTTATATCAGCGAAGTAGTCAATCCTGTTACCGCCTGTGGTATGACCTATGAGCCTGTTTCTGTTAACATGATATACAATGGCTGCAGCCATCCACTCAATGCAAACGACACCATTAAATTCTTTTATCAGGTTGATGGTGGCACTGTGGTGGGCGATACCATGATTCTGGCCAACACTATTAACGGCGGCGACACCATTAACTTTACATTTTCGGTTCCTGCCGATGTTCAGGCACTTGGGATGCACAGCATCACTTGTTGGTTAAACTATGCCAACGATACAGTAAATTATAATGACACCCTAGCCTCTTATAGCTTTGAAAACAGGCTTTACCAAAACAGCGACGTGGGAGTAACAGGAATAGTTTCGCCTGAATCAGCGTGCAACCTGAGTGCTTCGGAAGATGTTACCATCAAACTTGGTTCCTTTGCCTGTGATTTCCTCCCGGCCGGTGCCGCTATCCCTGTGGGGTACAGCATTAATAACGGGCCCTATGTGTACGACACCATTACCATACTTTCGGATATGTATCCCGATTCGGTTATTCTTCATACTTTCTCTATTCCTGCAGACCTTTCCGCAACGGGTATCAGTTATACCATAAAAGCAAAAACATTTTTCGCCGACGACAGTTTAAGCACCAACGATGAATATGCCGGCTATGTTGTCATAAACCCCGCATCGCTTTCCGACACTATTGTAACCTTTGAACAAGCCAACGCTTCAGACATGTACCTGGTAACTCTAGGGGATTATGCCAATGCCTCTATTGCCAATGCCGCGCATCATACGGGGACTAAAGGATTCCGCATGACAGGGGGAAATGCATTAAGCTATTACACCATGCTGGAATTTCCGGATGGATTTAACACCTGGACTATCAACGATTTTCTGTCGGCCAAAATTACATTCTGCGTGGATGCTACAGCCTGGAGCAACGCCTACCTGCGATTTTCCCTGAAACAGACCTTCGGCCAAGCCGGATATGAATACATTCTTGGACAAGGCTATGATTATTCTATTGCCAGCAACTTCAGGGTATTGGTCAATGATGTGACGCAGATCGGCGGAACATACAACCCCACCACAGCCAACAGTGATCCCTTTGTATCGCATTTTCTGGATTTGAGTACCTATGCCGGCTCAAAATTTACGGTGACTTTCGAAACCCGGAATATTTGCAAAGACACGCTGATTTTCACCATGGACAACGCTTACGTAGATAATGTAAAATTTATGAACGCCATTGATGATATCGGTATTGAAGCCGAGGATATCAGCAACTACCTGGATATATTTCCGAACCCGGTCAGTGAAATGCTCAATGTAAATCTGTTTTCGAACGAACAACAAGCTGTAAATATCGAAGTCTTTGATATTCAGGGAAAAATTATGGAAAGTAAAACGGAAAATGCTATCAAGGGACAGAACTTTTTTAAACTGGATATGAACGGTAAACCAGCCGGCATGTATTTCATCAGAATATCAACCAACAAAGGGATTTTCAATGATAAAATCATGAAAAAATAGGTTTATTTTTTTCGGATAAGGCTCCAGGTCTTTTCGAAAAAAGCTACATAATTTTGGGGAGGCGCCACATTGGGGCTTCCCCATTTTATTTCATAGGTTTTGTTATTATCAGTATAGCGAATAAAGTAAGTCATATTGCCCGGATAAGAAAAACTGTCTCCGGCGATGTTCAACTTATCAAACTCACTGAACACCTCAGCAATTTGCTTTTTATCAATTTTTACTGCCACTTCGCCAGCCGGCTGCTCATTGATTACTTTGAAAACTTCGCCATTGGACTTTACCAGAAATATTTCGTACTTTCCCGTAAACCCACCTCCTTTTCCGAGCATAAAAGAACGTTGAACTTCACTTGTCTTGCAAGAATTTATCATTATTATAAATATGATTATAAATAATTTAATATATTTCATTTGCAGTTTTAGTTTAAATTAAATCGGTTTGGATTTTACTGTTTTTTGCAGATATGAGAGCCTGTTAAAATCTTTTCAAAGGACTAAATGGAGTTCTCTATTTTAATAGCCAAATGGGTTTACGTCCTGTTGGTTTATTATCTTATTATTACATTTTTTCAGGGACAGAAATTCCCAGCAAATCCATAGCGTTTTTAATGATATTGGCTGTGAAAAACGACAAGGCAAGGCGGAAATTAACCCTGTTGACGTCCTCATCTTTTAAAACAGGGATACGTTGGTAAAACTTATTGTATTGCTGTGCCAACTCATACACGTAATTGGCTATCTGGGCGGGACTTAGTTCGTCGGCAGCCAGCGACAAAATACGTCTGAAATCATAACACAAGAACAGCAACTCGCGTTCTTCGTCGAGCAAGCCATTAAAATCATCAAAAGTGAGTGAGGCCATGTCTTTACCCGACTTACGCAACAAGGACTTTATGCGGGCGTGGGTGTACTGGATAAATGGACCGGTGTTCCCATCAAAATCAATGGATTCGGCAGGATTAAACAACATATTTTTCACGGGATCCACTTTCAGGATAAAGTATTTAAGACCGCCCAGGCCTATCATCCGGAAAAGCTGTTCGGCTTCTTCGCTATCAAAGTTGTCAATTTTACCGAGTTCGCTGGTAATTTGCCGTGCCGACAGGGTTACTTCATCAATAAGGTCATCGGCATCTACTACGGTACCTTCGCGCGATTTCATTTTGCCTTCGGGCAATTCCACCATGCCGTAAGAAAAATGTCTGATGTTTTCGGCCCAGGGATAGCCGGCGCGGGCTAACACTTTTTTGAGCACATCAAAATGATAATTTTGTTCATTGCCCACAACGTATATCATTTTTTCGGGGTGAAATTCTTCGTAGCGCATACATGCAGTGCCCAGATCCTGAGTCATATATACAGAGGTGCCGTCGGCTCTCAGCAGCAGTTTCTCGTCCAATCCTTCCGCGGTAAGGTCAACCCACACCGAGCCATCGTCTTTTTTCAGGAACACCTTTTTATTCAAGCCTTCTGCCACTACCTCTTTACCTAAAAGGTAGGTATTTGATTCATAATACACTTTATCAAAAGATATCCCGAGGCGTGCGTAAGTTTGTTCGAAACCCTGATACACCCATGAGTTCATCATCTGCCAAAGCGTCCTGACTTCCTGTGAGCCCTGCTCCCATTGGCGCAACATCTCCTGTGCCTCCTGCATCAGCGGTGCCGCTTTGGTTGCTTCTTCCTCTTCCATTCCTGTGGCAACCAATTGCTTCACCTCTTCCTTATAATGTTTGTCAAACTCAACATAATACTTGCCTACCAGCTTATCGCCCTTCATATCAGACGATTCAGGAGTTTCGCCCCTGCCCCATTTTTGCCAGGCCAGCATCGATTTACAGATATGTATGCCGCGGTCATTCACCAGGTTGGCTTGTACCACATTTTTCCCGTTGGCTTTCAAAATACGTGAAATGGAATCGCCCAGCAGGTTGTTACGGATATGGCCCAGATGTAAGGGTTTGTTGGTATTTGGCGAAGAATATTCAACAATTACAGGTGGTTGGGCACTGTCAGGAAACTGCATGCCATAGTGCATATATCCTATATGCTTTCTTAAAAAATCAAGCCAGCATTTCGACGATATTTTAATATTGAGAAATCCCTTTACTACATTAAAATTCTCAACAAAGTCGAGGTGTTCCTGAAGATAATCGCCCAACTCCTTTGCAGTCATTTCGGGAGACTTTTTGGAGAGGCGTACCAATGGAAACACCATGATGGTAAAATCAGCTTCGTTTCGGAATTGTAAATTAGTCTTCTGAATACTGATAAGCCGGGTTTCGGGTTCCTGCCCATATAATTGTTTAAAGGCTTGGCTGACCGTGTTTATGATAAGTGGTTCCAACCTGAATTGCTGTTCCATACGCTGTAATAATATCATGCAAAGATATAAATTGTTCGGTTTTTCAGGCACTTTGTTGGTAAAAATGCCTGTTTTATTGTGACAGCTCCTGTATCATAAAACCTCTGGTCCGACACTATGAATCGGTTGTTTGAAAAAGTTTTGTTGGCACCGTCTCTGAATAAAAATATTATCCGCTGCTTGTATAGTAATAACGATGGAATTATATTTGTCAAAAAAAACAGGCTGAGCAACAGACTAATAATTATGTAACTGAATAACAAGAAGGCAATCAGCATTTATGAATCAACAAGATCGTAAGAAAAAGACGGCATACACCGGCAAAGCCAAAAAAACAGCCATAAAACAGGAAAAAATTGCTAATAAGCGTTGGAGTTCTTATGTATTGAGCGCATTGTTAATAATTACGGCGGCAATATTTTTCCAGGCTATAAAATTTGATTTTCTGACTACCTGGGATGATAATTTTTATGTAACAGAAAATCCTGATATAAAAGCGCTTACATGGTCAAATATCCAATTGCTCTTTACAAAATCCTATATGAATATGTATCAACCGCTGACCATGGTGTTGTATGCGTTTGAGTACCAGTTAGGAGGCGGTAATGCGGCCATTTTTCATTTCGTAAACGTACTGTTTCATGTATTGAATACCTGGCTGGTTTATGTTTTTATTAAGAAAATAACGAAAGGTAACCAGGTGGTTGCCTTGTTCACTGCCGCATTTTTCGGGGTGCATCCGATGCATGTGGAATCGGTTGCATGGATATCTGAAACCAAAGATGTTTTGTATTCGTTTTTCTTTTTGCTGTCGCTGATAACATATCACAACTATCTCAAAGACAACAAAATAAAACACCTCATCTGGGCCTGCATGCTGTTTCTGTTGTCATGTATGAGTAAGTCTGCAGCAGTGATATTGCCGCTGGTGATGCTGTTGATGGATTATTACACAGGCAGGAAATTCAGCATGAAAATGCTGGTTGAAAAAATCCCGTTCTTTATTATTTCTCTGGTTTTCGGCTTGATTTCTCTCAAGTCGCAAAGCAGCGCCATTCAGGATATGGCGCCTGATATGACACTTTTGGAAAACATCTCGGTGGTATCATTTTCTTTTATCACCTATCTGTTCAAAGCCTTTGTTCCTATAAACTTATCGGCCGTGTATCCTTATCCCAACGAAATCGGGGACACACTGCCAATTATGTACTACCTTTCGATACCTCTTTGCCTGCTGTTATTCGTTTTGGTATGGTATTCCCGAAAAAAAGGCAAGGATGTTATCTTTGGTTTTTTGTTTTTTGTGCTGTGCATCATCCTGGTGTTGCAATTTGTGCCGGTGGGGGCCGCAGCCCTCGCTGAACGATATACATACATCCCTTACATCGGTGTGTTTTTTATTGCAGGACGGCTATTCGACAATTTTGCTACAAAAAACAACAATTACAGGCGGTACGGATTAGTAATTATCGGACTGGTTTTCATAGTGTTTTCCGTGCTTAGTTTCCGGCGTGTGGGTGTATGGGAAAACGGCGAAAAACTTTTTACCGACCTGATTGCAAAACATCCTGAATCAGGCATTTCATACCGCTTGAGGGGGGACTATTATCTGAGCTATTACACCAAAAAAATTGACGTAAAAAACACTGCCCTGCGGTCAGAATACCTGCAAAAAACTGTAACAGACCTGGAAAAAGCGCTGCAATATCCACTGAACGAATACAACAAAGGCTGTGTATTGTATGGTCTTGGCAGTGCATACAACAGCAGGGGTTTTGAAAAATACTCCGGTGGAGATCTCGCAGGAGCACTGGAAGAATTTGGAAAAGTGATAAAATACAGTCCTGATGATGCGCATGCATATTTTTCGATGGGTTCAATAAAAAACGAAACTCAGGACTATGCCGGCGCCCTGGCTGATTTTGACAAGGCTATCTCTATTGACAACAATTACTTTCAGGCTTATAATAACCGCGGCAGCACCCGGTTTAACATGAAAGACTATCATGGTGCGCTGGAAGATTTCGAAAAAGCCCTGGCGCTGAACCCCGATTTTGCCGACGCCGTAAGAAACAGGGATATGGTGCTGTCCATCATCAACAGTTCAAAGTAAGTTTATGAATCCACAAGGAAAAAATAAAAAAATCCAGAAGAAAAAGCAGCAAAACAGTCCTCCCCTGCCGCTTATAGAAAAACAAGCTGTCCCCAAATGGATATGGATAGCTTTGGGAGTGGTATTGCTTACCACGCTGGCCATTTATTTCAGGACATTAAGCTATGATTTGCTCACCCACTGGGACGACAAATCCTATGTAACCGACAACGAGCATATCCGTGGCTTGAAATGGGAAAATATAAAACTATTTTTCACCGAGTACTACGCCGGCAATTATCAGCCTGTTACCATACTTATGTATGCCCTGGAGTATAAATTTGCCGGGGCCGATGGCTCGTTATACCACCTCAACAATCTTTTGCTTCACCTGCTGAACACCTTATTGGTCTTTGTTTTTGTCAGAAAAATTTCCCCTCAGAATGCTTATGCTGCGCTCATTACGGCTGCTTTTTTTGCTGTGCACCCCATGCACGTCGAGTCGGTGGCCTGGGTTTCGGAACGCAAAGATGTGTTGTACACCTTTTTCTTTTTGATTTCGCTGATTATTTATAGCGATTACCTGAGAACGCAAAAAAACAAACACCTTATCCTGAGCTCTGTTTTTTATGTGCTATCATGCCTGAGCAAGCCTGCCGCAGTGATTTTGCCGCTTGTGTTGCTTCTGATAGACTATTACGCCGGCAGAAAGTTTTCAAAGAAAATAATACTTGAAAAACTGCACTTTTTTCTGATAGCCTTCGTTATTGGCCTGGTAACCGTCAAGGCTCAGGGCGAAGCCCTGCACGACACATCCTCTGTGCCTTTCATCCAGCATTTTTCGATGGTTACCTTTGCATTCATCACCTATATTGCCAAAGCCTTTGTTCCGGTCAATCTGTCGGCTATTTATCCCTACCCTGTTGATTATGGCGGCAATTTATCACCTTTGTATTATCTTACTATTGCAGTGGCAGGTTTGATACTGTATTTTGTCTGGCATTCTCGCAAATGGGGGAAAGAAATTATATTTGGATTTTTGTTTTTTTTAATAACGATCATTTTGGTATTGCAATTGAAACGAGTTGGAGGAGTAACCTTATCGGAACGTTATACTTATGTGCCTTATATCGGGATATTTTTTATTCTGGGCCGCTTATTCGAAAACCATGCTGATACCGCTAAAGGGAAATTAAAAAAATATAAAAACTACCTGTTGGCCTTTTTAGTGGTTTGTTTTGCCCTGTTTTCCATCCTCACTTATTTGCGGGTCCAAATTTGGGAAAATGACCGACTGTTGTTTTCGGATGTCATAAAGAAATACCCCGATTGCGGCACGCCTCATTATTTGTTGGGAGACCATTATCTTGACCGTGCGGCTGTTGTTGCCGACAGTGCCAACAGAGACAGCAACCTCAAACAGTCGGCGGCTAACTACCAGGATGCCCTGAAATGCCCTATGAACAAAGCCGACAAGGCAATGGTGCATTTCAACAAAGGTTGTGCGGAGTTTATGATGAAAAATTTTCAGGCCGCCTACGAAGATTTCGACGCTGCTGTAAAACTGAATCCCAAAAACTCACTCGCCTATGGCAACCGGGGCACCGCACGCTATCAACTGGGTGACCTGCAGGGAGCGCTACAGGATTATAACAAAGCTATAGAACTCAATCCTCAATACACTGACGCAATAAATAACCGGGAAAATGTCAAACAAATGCTTGGGATAAAAAATTAATAACTTAAGTTTTGCATAAAAAATAAAGTTGTCAAATAAAAATCAATGTTTATTGCCAAGATAATAACTCTATGAAAAAGAACTTTTTTACATATTGTCAAAAAGAACCAAACTACGGTCAGTCAGAGCAGATTCTCCTGAAACGAAAGTGGAAGGAGAAGATTGTCCCTGCCTGCCGGAGTGTCCGGCACGCAGGCAGGGAAGACGACTGTTGTAAGTCATACTTCGACACGGACCCAACCTTTTTTGCGGCGCTGTGTCCGGCTCTGTGTGACTTGAAACAATCAAGCAAAACTCAAATTAATAAATAATTTCCTGGTCAGTGATGAAACATTAAATTATCCCAGGCGTACCGCAAAGTAATAACATTAGCAAGTAAAGAAACAATGGCAGCAAAAGATAAAAACAAAAAGCATCCGCAGAAACAGTATTCATCAAAAAAAGGCGCCCCAAAAATAAAGAGTGCCGGCAGTACCAAAACTGTGTGGTATGCCTTAGGTGCTCTAATTCTCGTCACCCTGGTCATTTATTTTAAGGCGATATGGTTTGATTTCCTGATTTGGGATGACAATATGTATATCAACCTGAATGAGAGGATTAAAGTGCTGAACTGGGATAGCATCAGCAAGATATTTTCGGAATTTTATTTTGGCAACTACCATCCGCTTACCACGCTTGGGTATGCCATTGATTACAAAATTGCCGGCGATGCCCCAAGCCTGTATCATTTTGTGAACATACTGATGCATTTGCTGAACACTTTGCTTGTTTTTATTCTTATTAAAAAGATTGCACCCAAAAACGATTATGTGGCGCTGATAACGGCGGCTTTTTTTGCGGTACATCCTTTGCATGTGGAGTCGGTGGCCTGGGTTTCCGAGAGAAAGGATGTGCTGTACACGTTCTTCTTTTTGCTTTCCCTTATTTTTTATTCCGATTACCTCAAATCACGGCAAATAAAGAATCTGCTTCTGGCGGGTTTGTTATTCCTGCTTTCGTGTTTCAGCAAGTCTGCTGCGGTAATCCTGCCTTTGGTAATGCTTCTATTTGATTATTATCTCAACCGGAAGTTTACCTGGAAAACCTTAGCCGAAAAAATCCCGTTCTTTGCCATTTCGCTTGTTTTTGGAGTGCTGGCCATGAACTCACAAAAAGCCGCCATGCCCGTGACCGAAGAACAAATAATTCCTATTATCGACCGTCTTTTTATTGTTGCCAACTCTTTTATTACGTACATTATAAAAGCTTTTGTTCCATACAAACTGTCGGCACTTTATCCCTACCCGGCCGATCTCGGAAACGGCTTATCCGTTACCTATTACATCTCTGCCATCGTGCTGGCTTTATTACTGTTTTTCGTATGGTATTCGCGCCGATGGGGAAAAGACATCATTTTCGGATTTTTATTCTTCGTAATCACCATAATATTGGTGTTACAGATTATCACCGTGGGAAATGCCACCATGGCCGACCGCTATACCTATGTTCCTTATATCGGAATATTCTTTATTGTCGGTAAATTATTCGAAAATCTTTCGGAAAAAACCAACAAATCGTATAAGAACGTTTTGCTGATAGCCTTGATAGCTGGTGGAATCATTTTTACCGCGGTAACATTTTTCAGAATTGACCAATGGAAAAATGACGAGACTCTTTTTTCGGATGTGATGAAAAAATATCCCGAAAACCCCTTAGCATACAACAATCGCGGTTGTTATTACCTGAAAATTGCACAAAGCGATTCGCTAAATGCGGGGCAAAAAGAAGCTTATTTTAATAAATCTTTCCAGGATTTCAACAATCTTATCAAGGTAAATAACAATTATGCCAGCGCCTACCACAACCGGGGGCTTGCCAACTATTTTCTAAAAGACTATGTCGCCGCCATCAAAGATTTTGATACGGAAATTAAAAAAAATCCCGAGAAAGAAGAATTGTACTTTGACCGCGGCAATGCTAAAAAAGATCTTATGGATTTTGCCGGCGCCATCAAGGATTTTGATAAAGTAATTGAGCTGGACCCGAAAGCTGAAAACGCCTATTTCAACAGGGGAAACGTAAAAAAAGAAATCAATGATTTTGCCGGTGCCATCGCCGATTATGATAAGGCTATCGAAATAGACCCGAAACTTATCAAGGCATACAATAACCGCAGCATGCTGAAATGTATCCTGAAAGATTATGAGGGCACCATTGCCGATTATGACAAAATGATCGAATTAAACCCGAACGACACTACTACGATAAAAAACAGGGAAGTAATCAGGGCGCTGATACAAAATCCGGAGAAATAGCATGAAATGTCATAAAAGCATATAAAAAGGCCTGATAAAATGAAAAAAGAAAATGAGTTAAAAGTTTGTCCTGTAGAAATAGCCGGAATGCTTGATAATTCCTTCAGGAGACTATTTCAGAATCCGGGGAAGATCATTGCACCACACGTAAGCAAAGGGATGACCGTTCTTGACCTGGGTTGCGGCCCCGGTTTTTTTTCTATTGAAATAGCAAAAAAACTCCATGATTCAGGAAAGGTTATTGCTGCTGACATTCAGGAGGGAATGCTCGAAAAGGTAAGGAAAAAGATCAAAGGAACGGACATAGAATATTGTATAGAAATTCATAAGTGTAAAGATGATACCATCGGCATCACCCAAAAGGTTGATTTAATTTTTGCATTCTGGGTAATCCATGAAATGCCCGAACTTGACAGGCAATTTGAAGAATTGATATCCATTTTAAAGCCCGGCGGGAAAATATACATCATCGAACCGAAGTTTCATGTTTCAAAAAAAGCTTTTGAAGACATGATTGCTAAATTAAAAAACTTTGGATTTGAAATTGTTGACAGGCCCGAAGTGTTTTTCAGCCGGACTGTTTTATTAACGTTGATATGAAAGATATGAAAGATCCAAAAAAAACACAAAAACCGGCCATGAGGAATGTCCTGATCATTTTGTTGGGATTTCTGGGTCTGGGTGCTATTTACGGGGGCGGCACACTGATTATCTCTCCTTCAGGCGAGTTACTTGGAATGCCATTATCACTGTTAGAGCACTCCCCTTTCAATAGTTTTCTTGTACCAGGCATCATTTTGTTTTCCGTACTCGGAATAGCTCCCTGCCTACTGATCATTGCATTGCTGAAAAAACCGGAAAAAAAGTTCGCAGAACGGTTAAATTTTTTCAAAGATATGCACTGGTCATGGTCTTACAGCATATACACAGGCTTTGCGCTTATTATCTGGATACAGATCGAAATGCTGTTTCTTCAGGCAGTAGAATGGATACATGTTTTTTATGTTTTTTTAGCTGTGGCCATTATTTTTGTTGTTTTGTTGCCCCAAGTAAGAATTTTATACAAAAAGT
>JAGNBV010000020.1 GCA_018004645.1 Bacteroidales bacterium | reverse complement strand
TTTCCCATCATAATTTGCAGGTTTTTATGCTATAAAGGTACAAATTCCTGCAAATATAAATACAAAAAAATTACTACATGTTATTGACATTCAATTGTTTATAACTATTTTAAGGAGCGACTATTTACAACCAGTTGCATTATATGCAAACATTTAATCGTGCTGTGATTAAGAAAAACCTTTATTAATAAGGGTTACATCATGCGAAACTTAATTTTCTAATAAATAGGTTTACACGCGTTCCTCACTACACCGTTGTTACAGTATTAACGGTAAATGAAGTGTAATGAAATGGGGAATATCCTTGTTTTTAATTATTTTAATGGGCTGAATAGTTACAAAAAAAAGAGGCGGATAAATGTCCGCCTCTTTTTTGTTGAAAAATTAAGAATTATTCAACAATGAGTTTTTTGGTAAATCTGCCACCATCTGAAAGCAGGGTAACAAAATATGTTCCTGATTGCAGGTCGCAGGTGTTGATGTTAACGGTGTTTACAATTCCGGCAGCTTTTTTGCCTTCGTTGATAGCCATAACTTCTCTTCCGTTGATGTCAAACATTTTTACATCAACATTGGAAGCATATTGCAACTGATAATCAACAAAGAAGTTTCCTACTGCGGGGATGTTTCTCAATGACATTTTCATGCCCTGGAAATAACCTTCATCTTCGATACCGGCGCCATCGCTGATAACTGCAAATAAAGACATATTTCTGTCGAGTGACGGAGCAATTGCGAAGAGAGAAATCCAGTAGTATCCTGTCCAGTCAACGCAATATTGGCTGTAATGCATTGATAATCCGTTGCCGGTAGCATCAACATACATCCATGCGGTGTCGCCACAGTTGGTACGGATACCTTTGAAATCAGAAACCACGCAGAAGTCAGCTGTTACAGTGGGCATATTGGTAAGAGGAATATAATTCCAATTCAGCCATGCGGTATCAATGTCAACAATATTCATAGTTCCTGAAGCAAGATAAGGTTCTACCGGTGATGGTCCAAAGGTATAAGGAGCGGTAGTTCCGGTGATACATCCGTGCTGTCCGGATACATAGGGTTCCATGTTTGCAATTCCCATAACTACATTGGAATTAGCAACACTGCCAGAGTTCATGATAAATTTTCCGGCTGCGAAAAATAAAATACCTTCAATGGTTACGTTAGCGGAGTTTACCCAGCACTGTGCCCACATGTCAGCTTCTGCTGAATCTGGGTGGCAAAAACCACTGGTTCCACACCAGTATCCTATAGGATTATCGTTGGCATCAATCATACCTACAGTTCCTAACTGTGCGGTAGGGTCTGCAAACATAGGTGTGAAATTGGATGACCAACCAGCAGTGTCAATACCAGCTTTTGCATTAAGGCCATGTTTTACGATCTGTTTTTCAGAAATAACTTTTGCACCAGGCATTTTCGGAGTCTGCAGCACTTGTGCCGATGTAACTCCAGCAATGAGTAACATTGCGATTAACATGTAAACTTTTTTCATTTTTTTTGATTTTTGGTTAATAATTATTTTTTACAAATTTAAAATTATAAATTAAAAGTAATGCAAATGTAGGTTTTATTTTTAAACAAAAAAATTTTTCTTAAATTATTGTTGATAATCTCCTGTTATCCAAACAATTCCATTTAATCCTAAATTGCCTAGTGTTAATAAGTTGAGTGGGTTAATTATTATGCTGAACGTTACCCTTTCAGTACCGGCAGAATTCACAAGGTAAAGACAGGTGTTTCCGGCAGAAGATGATAATTGGAGCATTCCCGATAGTTGGCCGGCTGTCAAAGGAAATGAATTTAACAGGTCTGTTTTTCCGCACACGAAAATGTGTTTGGTACTACCGTCATCGCAATGCACCGATAGATCCGCAGTGCCTGAATCGTTTACCACCTTATTATTGTTGCGTGCCGATTTCTGTAAAATATTTTTCACATAACTGCAACTCCACCGTTGGATTTTTTCCAGGACTTCGCCGGAGTAGATGCACTCGTCATCTTGCAATCCGTTGGGGAAAGTCACGGAAAAAACAGCGTGTTGTTCTGCATTCATCTTTCCTGCCTGCACGGATATTGGCGCTGCGTGCTGGTCCGCATTAGCCGCTTTCTCAGGCGGTATGGCAGGATGCCAAAGGCTTATCCGCTGAAGACTTCCGGCTTTTGTATCTTCTATACCCAGCAGGAGACACAGACGCGACTTGTCATCGTCAGAGAATTTATACAAAGATGCCAGGTCGGAGGCGGTAATATTTGCGGCTGATTCAACTATGTTTTTATTCGTATATATCCAATTTTTATTTTTAAGAAAGTCAAAAAAATATTTTGGTAAAAATCCCGCAGGGCAAGATAGTAGCATGCCCGCAAATGCCTGAGATTTCTTAACCGTCATATTTTTTAAAAATGATTCGAGCCCGTCAATTTCAATGAGCTTGCTCTCAGAAATGCTGACTAATGGAAACTTCCTGATCCCGGTATCTTCAAGAAGTGCAGCAAAGGCATTGCCGTATTTTTTGCTTAAATGCTTAAATAGCGAAGGCTCCACAACCCAAGCTTCATAATAGCCTTCAAAATAATTCATCAGCCCGGCACTGTGAATGTAAATATCTTCAGGTTTTTTGAAAGCATAAGCAGCCGGCATACCGAATGGTACACAGCAGAGCCAGGGAGTATTTTTGAGCAGGCCGGCAATTCTTTCTTTGCGTTGCAGGGGAACTGATATATAAGCCTGGATAATTTTTTCTAAAGACTTCACGTAGCTCTTGCCGAAAATCGTCGGTGTGTCATCAAATTGCGGAATGATATTAAACTCTGCATCATCGGCCATTCCGGGCTCTCTGATGCCCATATCTTTAAAAAAAGCCAGGCAGTCCGTATCACCCGCAAGCTTTTTATGAATTACCGGCAGTAAACATTTGGTGCCTACAGGTAAAAACACACCGTGCCTGTTGCCATCTGTATAAGCGGCAACAAACGAGCCTGACTGCGTCAAAACTATAGCAGCTGAACGCAAACTGTAATATTCCGACACGTGAAACTCATCCCATAAAAACTGCTGCTTGTGCACGTATTGATAAAATTTTTTAAGCCAGGGAATTTTTTTTTCTTTCAGAAAATCAACCGCTACCCGTAACCTGAAACCAAAACCTTGCGCATCTGCAGTTTTAACTTGCAGTCCCTCTTCAAAATATTTTTTTACTTCACCAAACTGGTTGGCATTAATTTGCGGATCAACAAAATACTTTTTCTGAAATAGTACCTGCAGGTCCTTAGGGTCCAATAAGGCTGCAATTTCCCCGTTGTGAGGCATCATTACGTCATGAATGGCGGCATATCGGTTTCCAGGCAGGGGGATGGCGGCTTCCGAACGTAAGAAGGACAGCAACGTGTCATAAAAAGTCCGATAAATCAATGAATCTGTCGTGGGGCCGGGTTCGTGGTTATCAGTAGTCATCAACGGAAACATGGCAATCAGGCGGAGGTCAAACCATTTTTTTTGTTTTAAACTGCGGAGAACTTTTAAAAACAGTTTTTTGCTTTCGTCGAGCACCCGCAGGTTTTGGGGCGCCAAACGGGAGTCAAACGGAATATATTCCCGCAAAGGGTTTGTGGTGAAAGGGGCGTTCAGAATAAAATGCAACCTGCTGTTCATCCGAGTGGGAAAGTAAACACAAACCGGCGCGTTGTCAATAGGCGTGAAAGTTATTTTTTCCTGGTTTTTTTCTGTTTTAAAGGCGAGTTCGGGCTGCTGTTTTTCAGCAAGCGGCTCTTGCGAAAAGATAATATAATCTGTGGTTTCCTGGTTGCCCTGCGCATAGGTTTTACAAATGCTTACCAGCCGGAATATATTATCGGTTATTGTCTGCCGGCGTTCGATACGGAGCGCATTGGCACCGGAAAAATAAATTTCGATGCAGCTTGTTTTTTTTAAAAAAAGCAGTGAGTATTCGTTCAGTTCCGTCAAACCATTTTTTACAGCATCAAAACATATAGCTTGTGATTTTTTCTTAAAGGGCAGAATTATCAGTGTGTTGAAATTTTCATCGGGTTTTTTCGGTTCCGTGTTTTCCAGCACTTCATAATCGGTGATGGCGTAATGATAAGGCTCGCAATGAATTTCAGGCGTGTCGGTGATAGAGAAAACCGATTTGAAACCGATACCGAATTTTCCTATCTGGTTGATGCTGCTGTCGTTAGTTTTGGTAGTATGGGCAAAGGTGGTTATCGACATCAGGTCGGCTTCGTCAAAGTCTTTGCCATTGTGGTGTATTTCAACACGGTCGCCGAACAGCTTAAACCGAACAAGGTTGTTGAAATTTTTGGTTTTTTTTCGTGCATAGGCATCTTCAGTATTTTGAAGAATTTCTTCGATAAAACGTGCAGGCTGTGCATACATCGTAGCAAACATCTCGGCATGACGGTTGCCTTTGGCCTTGTTGGCAGCTACTATAATACGGCTTTGGGCGATATGTTCGGCTAAAGTGAGTTTCAAACGCTGTTTTTTGCAAATTTAAAGTAATAAAACAAGATTTTATCTCATAAAACAAGATTTGATCATAAAAATCGAAAAATCAAAAACGCTGTCGTAACAAAATAGTAATTTTGCCTTATGAGTGAACAAAAAGAAAAACGTACCGAATTGACTGAACTAGGCGAGTTCGGTCTCATTGACCGATTGTCAGCAGGCATAAAACTTACCAATAAGTCATCAGTAAAAGGCATTGGAGATGATGCCGCAGTGATAAACAACGGCGACTTTTATACGCTGGTATCCACCGACCTGCTGGTCGAAGGGGTGCATTTCGACCTTGTGTACACTCCGCTGAAACATTTGGGTTATAAGAGTGCCGTGGTAAATTTTTCAGATATCTGTGCCATGAACGGAATTCCGCAGCAGCTCACGGTGGGCCTGGCTGTTTCCAGCCGTTTTTCGGTGGAAGCAATAGAAGAATTATATGCAGGCATTAAACTGGCCTGCGAAAAATACAACGTAGATCTGGTGGGCGGTGATACCACAAGCAGTACTTCCGGAATGTTTTTGAGTCTTACCGTCATTGGTGTTGTTTCAGCCGATAAGGTAGTGTATCGTAACACAGCCAACGAAAACGACCTGATTTGTGTCAGTGGCGACCTGGGCAGCGCATATGCCGGTTTGCTGCTGCTGGAGCGGGAAAAAGCCGGATTTTTAGCCAATCCCGGCATGCAACCCGACCTCGAAGGGTACGACTACATTCTGGAACGGCAACTGAAACCCGAAGCCCGTAAAGATATAGTAAAACTTTTTGCTGAAAACGATGTCATGCCTACTTCTATGATTGATATATCGGACGGCCTGGCTTCGGATATTCTGCATATTTGCCATGATTCAGGCAAAGGATGTGCCATCTACGAAGAACGCATCCCTGTTGATATGTCAACAATTACAATGTGCGACAGTTTAAAGATTGACCCGACTACTGCAGCGCTTAATGGGGGAGAAGATTATGAACTGCTGTTTACCATCGCGCAAAATGATTACGAAAAGATAAAAACTTTTGCCGAAGTCAGTATTATCGGGCATATTACGGATAGCAATGCCGGCACCAACCTGGTGACACGCAGCGGGCAAATGGTACCGTTGAGGGCACAGGGGTGGAATCATTACAGAAAGTGATTGCCTTGCAACCTGCTTCAAAACCTTTGTATTTAACGGTTCCATGGCAATGGCCATATCAGGTATTTATAAAAACAATTGGTCAGCGGGTGTGATTTTTACCCATGAATAAAGAGAAAAAACCTTTTTAAAATCAATCACGCATACTTTGACCTGCCTAATTCCGTTATTCAATATTTGAATGACTTTATTAAAAAAAAGCAATTAATTTTGTACACGAACTTTTGTGCTCTATGAAAATAAATCTGCCGGTTAGTTTTTTTCTGTGTTTTTTGTTGGGCTTTTCTGTTGTCAGGGCGCAGGAGACTAATGAGACACGGCCCGGGGTGGACAGGGAAATCAAGGGCGTGGTTATAGCCGGAATGAATCTGAGCCAGGTGGATGGCGATGAAGTATATGGTTTCAAAAAAATGGGGGCCTGTGTCGGTGTGGGAGGAATTTTGCCGCTGCCTAAACGTTTTTCGTTGAGTCTGGAAATTTTATACGATGAAAAAGGGGCGTACCAAAAATTACCGCCTTCAGCCGTTGATTCGCTCCAGTTGCCTTATTATTCATTGAAGTGGAATTACCTGACAGCACCCCTTATGGTGCATTATGAAGACCGCAACACATGGACCTTTGGGCTGGGTGTGTCGTGGGGGCGCATGGTAACTTTCAAAGAAAAAGAATGGAATGTTACGAAACCCTGGGAGCGTCCAGATACCATTACCTATAAAACCAAAAACGATTTTAACATTATTGCCGACCTGCGTTTCCGTATCTGGAAACATCTGAAATTCAACATACGTTATTCATACTCCTTAGCCCCGGTGCGTAAACGCGATTATGTAAATCCGGTCACGTTCGAAACCTGGTCTCGCCGACAATACAATAGCGTGATTACCATTAGATTGCTTTACTATTTCAATGAAAAATATCTGCCCGACAGGTTCACCTTCAAGAAAAAAAGCAAAAAGAAAAATTCTCAAACAGAAAAATAATTAAACTGCTGATGAGCGATACGGCTGATTTCTGGATAGCGCAACTTCAACTGCAGCCTCACCCCGAAGGAGGATTCTTTAAAGAAGTGTATCGTTCGGAGGAAAAAATCAGCGCAGATTTTCTTTCAACCCGGTATCAGGCCGAAAGGTGCTTTGCAACATCCATCTATTTTCTGCTGAAAAGCGGCCAGATATCCGCATTCCACCGCTTACAGTCTGACGAAATATGGCATTTTTACACAGGCTCACCCATACGGGTTTATATCATCGACCAGGTTGGAGTTTTGTCGGAAACCCTACTGGGCCCCGATGTTCTTAACAAGGAAGTATTCCAACTGGTAATACCCCATGGATGCTGGTTTGCAGCTGAGGTTACCCGTGAAGATTCCTATTCTTTGATAGGATGCACTGTGGCCCCGGGATTTGATTTTCATGATTTTGAACTGGCGACCAAGGCCGGGCTTACAGCCTGCTTCCCTGCATACAGCGGGTT
This sequence comes from Bacteroidales bacterium, assembly GCA_018004645.1. Lineage (GTDB taxonomy): Bacteria > Bacteroidota > Bacteroidia > Bacteroidales > CAIWKO01 > CAIWKO01. Next base: position 27,592 of record JAGNBV010000020.1, on the reverse strand, counting down.
GTTCGAGAAGATGTGTATCCGCTGATTTTTTTGTGAGTGAGGCCCGAAGGGTGAAAAATTTGTATGAATTTTTCAGGTTGTGGCTCATTGACAGGATTGTTGCCGGTGTTCTTCCACCAACTTTGCAATAGCATCAAGAGAATAAAGGATTTTTTTTCGCTGCGACAGGTCTTTTATCTTAATACCATATTTTTTTTCAAGCATCACAATAATTCGCAGTGCATCAAGCGAATCCAGGTGGGTGTGCCGGTTGCTGAACAAGGGTGTGTCGTGGCTGATTTCGTCCAGCTCGTGCGTTAAGTTCAGCTCTTCGATGATATTCTTTTTTATTTCGTCAGTAAGGGTAGTCATGATAAGAAGCCTGTTTTAATGTATCCTTTTGAATTTATAGTATAAAAATGAAAGTAAAAATGCCACCGCTGAAAACAGCAGCAGTTTCAGTGCATCAATATAAATGTTTATAAAGGTGCCCTGATGCAGAAAAATTTCGTTGAAGGCGTTTAGCCCCCATTCCAGTGGTGAGTATTTACTCACCTTTGCCATAGTTTTCGACATGATGTAAATGGGAACAAATATTCCCCCCAGGGCGGCTAAAATAATTACTGAAATGGAGCCAAACGTAACCATCTGCTGATGAGTCGGGAAAAAAGTTCCTATCAGGACGCCAAAACCCGTTGCTGCCAATGAGGCCGCCACTACCGTTGCTGCAATGGCCGCATAGCTGTTGCCTATTATCAGAGCGGGCAGTCCTAAGGCCGGCAACAGGCACCTTCCGGCAGTCAGCATCATGAGAAACTGAATACAGCCGACCAGGGTATATAAAAATACTTTTCCTGCAATGAGGGTGGAAAAACTGCCGGGCATAAACCGCAGCCTGATAAATGTGCCGTAGTCGCGCTCTTTGATGATGCTTCCCGCCAGCGGCAGAAAAATAAAAAACATGGCGAACATGGTCCAGGCAGGCACATTGTGTTGCACGGAGTTGAAAACAACATGCTCGTTATAAGTGCTGGATGCGCTGATTTCCTGCATACCGATAATCTGGCAACTGTCGAAATTTATTTTGTTTTCAATAGGGTAGAAGTTTTCAAAGTGTTTGTAATAATTTGTGGTAAGAGTTTGTGAAATCAGCGACGACAGCGATTTTTCGAGGATATAAACGATGGTATTCTTGAAAGAGAATGTGGTCAGCGGGTCCAGGAAATATTTGACATTCATCGAATCCGGCGCTTCAGGAACCAGACTGGCTTCGTCTGCCGGCATGCCTGAAAAAGTTTTGGCTACCAATATACGGGCATTTCTTCGCAGGTATTTTGAAAGTCCGGCAGGTACTACCACTCCTGCCCGGTACTTTCCTTGCGAAACGGCCTCCCTGGCCGTTTTTTCGGTGGCAGGTACCCCGTTGATATCGGTGTTAATCTTAAAAATGTGGGCCTTCCTGATGTTTCTTTCGATTACAGCTCCGACGGTGTCTCTATCGTTGTCCACAAAAATCATCGGGTATTCTGATTTTTGAAAATTCTTGTAAGGCCCGTCCTGCACCAGGGCCATGATGACGACCAGCGCCAGCGGCATGATGAAAAGTATCCCCAGCCCCGAGCGGTCTCTCAACAGCACCAGGAATTCTTTTTTTATCGATGCAAGGAATGTCTTCATACTAGGAATTGGATTTTTCAGTTAGTTGCAGAAAAACATCTTCCAGGTCTTTGGTATTTTTATAGCTGCTGATCAAATCAGCGGGTTTCCCGCCTGTAACAATTTTTCCCTGGTCCATGATGGCGATATAACTGCAAAAATCTTCGGCTTCATCAATAAGGTGTGATGTGTACAGGATGGTAGTGCCATTTTTGTTGATGTCTTTCAGGTAGTCGATAATCACCTTTTTGGAATGTACGTCAATGCCGACGGTAGGCTCGTCGAGAAACAGCAGTTGAGGTTCGTGCAGCAGTCCGGCCGCGATGTTGATCCGGCGTTTCATACCTCCCGAAAAAGTGTTAATTTTTTTGTTTTTTGATTTTTCAAGTTCCAGTATGGTAAGGCATTGATCAATTTTGTCATCAAGAAACCTGCGGGGCAAACCGTACACATGGCCGAAAAAAAGCAAATTTTCCCGGGCTGTCAGGGTGGGGTACAGTGCGATGTCCTGCGGTACGATACCTATAATTTTTTTTAGTGATTTCAGGTGCTGATGCAACAGGGTGCCATTGACCAGCACATGCCCGCTGTCGGGTTTGTACAGGCCGCACATGACCGAAATCAGTGTGGTTTTGCCTGCTCCGTTGGGGCCCAGCAATCCAAAGATCTCATTACGCTTTATCGCAAGAGAAACATTGTCAATAGCGGGATAGTCGTTGCCTTTATAATATTTCGATAGTTTTTCAACCTGAAGTATTGTTTCCTTGTACATTGTAAGCGTCTAAAGTATTGATAGTTTTCTGAAGACGGATTCTTCGGTTTCCGAGCAGCGTAACAATATCCCGGAGGCCTCGTGATACATTTGCTCGCCGGGCCGGTCGGTTTTGCAGATGGTTGCCGCCTGGTAGGCAAATTCGCGCCAGGTGTCTCCGGCCAGCGTCATTCCTGCCGAGGCTTCCAGCAACAGGTCTTTGTTGGTTACGTTTGCGGCTTCTTGCAGAAAAGCCGCGTACATATAACGAAATCCCGATCCGCCGGTACCTACTTCTTCGAGCATGCGGATGATGTTGCCCATATAACGTTTGGCTTTTTTTTCATCCATCTTCCTTGGCCATTGTTTAACGCGTTTCGACAGGTAGCGTATGCCCCTGTATCCGTTTAACGGCATTGGCGTAAGCAGGTTTTTGCTTGTGTACCGGATGGCCCGGTGAATGATTTTTTTCAAGTCATAATCCTGCGGGGTGTTGCCGATGTAAAAAAGGTCGCCCTTCAGCGTTCTTAATCCGGCAGCAAAACGTGCGGTGCATAGGTCCTCGTACGAGATCGTTGTGGGGACATCAAAAATAGGATCACTGACAAGGTAGTGTCCGTTTTCTTTTCCGTAAACTATCATGTGGTGGTTGTTGAAATGAAAACGGTACGAATCGGGAAAATAGGGGATAAAGAAAAGATTGGTTACCAAACCCACGGGAATGTCCTGCTCAAGCAGGTTGTCCAGATCGTCCATGGCGGCACCTTTCGTCCGGTATTGTTTTTTGATTATCTCAACCTGAAACCTGTTTTTAAATATTCGCGACAGCCATCCGGGCATTATACGGTAGGAGATAAACGGAATGCCATTGCGTTTAAGATAGGGCATGTATGCAAAATATAATCCTGACCCGGTGCCAAAGATCATCGGTTCACTCATCTCCATTCCCCGATATCTTAGCAGAGCGGATAAGGTGCCTGTTTCGCAGTGGGCGGCGTGTATATGCGGAAAATCTGTTATCATAACTTGTTACTTCCTAAAACAACCGGTGCGGTAATTTCTTTCAGGTAGGTTCCCTGCATACGGTACGTGGTTATTTTTTCGTCTTTGTTTTGTGTTTTTAAATCCTTTATTGTCTTGTACCTCAAATTCGAGAATACTGTTCCGCTGAGCATTACAGGGTTGTTCCATACAAACAAAGGCTGGATATAAGTAGTAAACCTGTTTCTAACACCGTCATAATCAATTACCTCTTTTGCATGCCTGCTTAGCATGTTGTCAATATGCGTTGCTTCTTCCGGCTTGAAATGATGCTTGAAGAAACAGTCGTAGGCCAGGTCAAAGCTTGTCCCCGTAAAGTATTTGTCGAGCGAGAAAATATCGTTGTTGCATAACACTACCGTATAAAGGCTGCGGGTTTCCCTGTTAATTTCTTTCAACATGGCCTCATTGAGCAGGTTTCTTTCCAGGATTATGGTGTCGGGGCTGCCGGTAAGGTTTTCTCTTGCCAGGCTACGGCTTATGTCTGATTTGTCGATGCCAATGAAAATTACAGGTTCCTGATTTCCCAGGCGGACAAGTTTTTTTATCACCTGTTTTTCAACTTCCATGGCTCCCGCCCCGATGCTGATAATCACACTGTAGTTTTTATCCCTGATTAATTGTGTGATTTTTTTGACCACGGGCCTGATTAATCCGGGGAATATCCTTTTTTCTGTGGCGGTTAAGGCGGTCATCAATTCATTAAAATACGGGCTTACCGCGTCGAATTCCACCAGTTCTTTGAGATTTTCGGCTTTTATGGCAGGGGCAGTGGAAAACAGCCATTTATAAAAGGAATGTACGGCATACGTGGCTTTAAAAAAATTGATGTTTTCAGCAATAGCTTTGGCCGAAGCAGGGTCTTGCACGGCTTTTTTCTCCAGATAGTCCACTATCTCATCAATTTTATTGCGTCTTCGTTGGTTCATTCGTGGTTAGCGAACTTAAAATGGTTTTACAATTTGATCCACAGGTACCTGAAAAGCCCTGGCATACATCCCGAGGTCGGTTGAATGGAGTGCTGAAAAAACTTCGGGTCTGAAATGCTTTTTTATCTGACGTTTAGAGAATCCTGTCAGGTGCGACAACCTTCGCAGCGAGAAGTGGTACTTTTCGATAAAATAGGCGATTGGGCTTACGTTGCCTGCAATTACATTCTTTTTTATTATTTCAATATCTTCGGCCACCGAGTCCCAGGCTTGTTTTTGAGCAAAATGTTCAGGTTCCCAGCCCAAGCTCGGCACCTTCGTGTATTTGCCGTCAGGGTCCAGGGCATATACCACGGTTTTAAAGTTTTTGTCCAGGTAATGGTTTTTATCCTGTGGAACTTGATCTTTGTCCATATATCATTGTTATACAGCGCTGGCAATTTCTTCCGCAATTTCTTCAGAGACAGGTTCCTTCTCTTTGGTAAGAGATTTCAACCAATCGCGGTTCTCCCAAAGCGAACATCCACAATTATTATTTTGCTCCAGCCATGCATGTTGGTCACGGATGGTACGAAGCAACTTCGAATTCAGGGCTTCTTTAAGTGAAACGTTGTTCAGGTTTACATCCGAATAAGGAGCAAACGGACAAGGCTCTATGCCTCCATCAAAATTGATATGGATCAAACCTTTTCCGGCGCCAATGCATCCGCCAAACTGCTTTTCTGCCAAAGGAGAAAAATACAGGGTTTTATATTTTTCCCGGAACGTGTAGGTGTAATCTTCCAGAACCTTTAACTGGTCTTTGTTGAGCGATAACTCTTGCGAAATCCCGTCAACAGGCTTGTAGTTTACATAAAAAAACAAACTGCTGCCATCACTTATCAGTTCTTTAATAAATGTTTCATCGGTAAGCATACCGAAGTTCTTACTCGTAACCGTAAATGATACTCCGAAGATAATGTGGTTGGCTTTAAACTTCTTTGCAATACTTCTGAAATGGCTGTAAACCCCGGCGCCTCTCCTGTTGTCGGTTTCACATTCAGGGCCTTCGTTGCTAATGATAGGAATGATGTTTTTGTTTTTTCTGAGTTTTGCTATCATGGCTTCATCTATCAGCATCCCGTTTGTAAAGGTTGCAAATAACATTTTTTTAAAACTGCCGGTGATGGTGAAAAAATCTTTGCGGGTAAAAGGTTCTCCGCCCAGCACGCCGATGACCGATGAACCCAAAGCTTGTCCTTCCTGGAGTATAGAGATGATTTTTTCGGTGCTCATATCTTTATCTCCGGCACGGTTTTGGGCTTTCTGATAACATCCTTTGCAGTTCAGGTTGCAGTTTTTGGTGATACTGAAAAAAATCAGGGGCGGCACTTCTATACCCAGGCTTTTAGACTTTTTACGTGTTTTTAATGCCCTGAACTGAAACCAAACCACTTTGATCAGAAACAATATGTTGGTGAGACTCGTGCTGTTGAATCGCAACAGGTTGATAAAAAGTTTCTTGTAATTATTTTTATAGAGTGTGCTGTTAAAAGCAGAAATTTCTGGCATACATCAAATTAATTAAAACTGCAAAATTAATAGTATTTTCAATCCAGTCCTAATCAATTTTTGAGCACCTCTTAAAACTTCAGATTCCTTTTTTTTGTCCTCGTTCTTCAAATTCTCATGTGTGCTCAGTAGGCTGCGGTTTTTTTATTTTGTTCCGTTATCGTCCTGTGCAGGAGGTACGATAAATTCTTCGGGGAATTTTTGTTGAATAAGATTTTCAACTTTTGTAAGAACCTCATCGGTTTTGTTATAATCGTATTCAATTTCATAATCGGTTAATGCCTTCTGCGTTTTGCATCCGATATACCCGTCGATGTCGCCTATTTCTTTTCCCAGGCGTACCAGGCACGATTGAATGGCCGCCTGCTTTTGGCGACTTTCAAAACGGTCAACCTGAATGCCAATGGACAGAATGGCACTGGTGGCGGCAGCGGTATATGGACTCATGCCCTGGCCTTTGCCTTCGGCATAATATTGATATACAAGTTGATGGCTGCCCCGGCAATCAAAATGCCACGCTTCCGATTGGAGTACGGGTTTTGAGATAATGGGAACAACACCATATTTAGCAGCCAAATCCCAGAATTTAGCCAGTGATATTTTTATTTTGCTAAGATCCAGATCAAATGCCCGTCCGGCTTCATGAAAACTGCCACCCGGAGGAGGACTGTATGCCTGTTTCTTGCCGGATGCATAATCATTATATGCCTGGGCTTGCATATCGTAACTGCGGAAAAGATCGCTTAGTATCAATTTGCCTCCTTTTTCCGAAAGGTCTTTGCTTATGCTCATTATGGCCTTGTAGGTATCCGGCGTGCAGTGTGCCATGCGCGATGGCAAAGGTACCTGATCGCCCAGGCTGTTTTTGTATATCGAAAGAATGTCGATTTTTAGCAATGGCGTTTTCATAAGTTTTGTTTAATTTATTGATTTTAAAAATTAAAAATAATTATTAAAGTGTTAATATGGTTCTTTTTAAGCAAAAATAAAACGAATAAACTTGTAATGCAAGAAAACATTTGAATTTATCGGACAATTAATGCAATTAATTAGGTTTTAGCCCAATTATCACCGGAAAAAGTACAATTTGAAAAGACAAATCATAACCGGATTGCCGGTTTTTCTTTTGCCGGCCCTAAGGGTAAAAAAATCGTATGAATTTTTCCGGTTATTAATACCTGTTTCTTATCTTTGTCAAAATATTTACTTCAAGCACTAAAAAAAATATAAACAACGTAAACACAATAAGTTATGATTACTAATAATTTTGTAAAACGCCACAACGGGCCCCGTGGTAAAGAAATTGAACAGATGCTGCAAAAAATAGGGGTTTCCTCAATAGATGAACTTATCAATCAAACCATCCCGCAAAGTATCCGACTGAAAAATACTTTGAATCTTCCCGAAGGGATGAATGAATACGAATTTCTCAATCATTTGAAAGATATTGCCGGCCGTAACAAAATATACAAGAATTTTATTGGTTTGGGCTATTATGGAACTATCACTCCTGGTGTTATCACGAGAAATATTCTTGAAAATCCGGGTTGGTACACATCCTATACTCCTTATCAGGCAGAAATTTCGCAGGGGCGTTTAGAAGCTCTGTTGAACTATCAAACCGTGATTTCCGATCTGACCGCTATGCCCATTGCAAATGCTTCTTTATTGGATGAAGGAACAGCCGCTGCCGAAGCTATGATTATGTTTTTCAACTCACGCAGCCGCGACCAGGTAAAGAATAATGCCAACAAATTTTTTGTTTCAAAATGTGTCTTTCCACAAACCTACGAAGTGTTGAAAACACGCTCGAAACCCTTGGGAATAGAGTTGGTTATTGGAAATTTCAGAGAAAGTAACCTTGACAATACATTTTTCGGTGCATTGTTACAATACCCAACCTCGTACGGAAAAATTTTCAATTATGCGGCATTTGTTGAACAAGCACATTCAATGAATGTGTCCGTTGCAGTAGCCACCGATCTGATGGCCCTTACCATGCTCACCCCTCCGGGCGAATGGGGCGCTGATGCCGTACTGGGCTCTACCCAGCGTTTTGGATTGCCTATGGGTTTTGGCGGTCCTCATGCGGGATTTTTTGCCGTTAACGAAAAATTTAAACGCAACATCCCGGGACGTATTATTGGTATCTCGGTAGATGCCAATGGCAGCCGTGCATATAGAATGGCGCTGCAAACCCGCGAACAACACATAAAACGTGAGCGCGCCACTTCCAATATCTGTACCGCTCAGGCATTGCTTGCTATCATGTCGGGTATGTATGCCGTATATCACGGCCCCGTTGGACTCAAAGAAATTGCCCGGCACATCAATATCCTCACAGGCGTGTTGAACTCCGAAATTCAGAAATATGGATACACTCAGGAAAATGATTTTTTCTTTGACACCCTGAAGATAAAACTCCCTGATAACGTCAAGATTACTGACCTGAGAAACCTGATGCTTGAAAATAAGATAAATCTTAGGTATATCGACGAAAAAAGCATAGGTATTTCCATTGATGAAACCACCCATCTCAATGACATCAATCTGCTGTTATCTGTTTTTGCCAAAGCAGCAGGCAAAGATTTTACACCGTTTGTTTGCAATAAGGAAGCCTGCCGGCAAATAACCACCATGCCGCAGGAACTGATGAGGACATCCGCATACCTGGAACAGTCCGTTTTCAATTCCTATCATTCCGAAACCGAAATGATGCGCTACATCAAAAAACTGGAAGTAAAAGATTTGTCGCTGAACCGGGCTATGATTCCGCTGGGCTCATGCACCATGAAACTCAATGCCGGTACCGAGATGTTTGCACTTAGCTGGCCCGAATTTGGAAATATCCATCCGTTTGTTCCTGCTGACCAGGCTGAAGGTTACTTATACCTGATCAAAGAACTTGAAAAAGCTCTTTGCGAGATTACCGGTTTTAAAGCCATATCGTTTCAGCCAAATTCGGGTGCGGCAGGAGAATATACCGGCCTGATGGTCATCAGGCAATATCATGCCAGTCGCGGACAACAACAAAGGGACGTGGTGCTCATTCCGGCTTCGGCTCACGGCACCAACCCCGCCAGCGCGGTAATGGCCGGTTTTAAAGTGGTGGTGGTAAAATGCGATGATCATGGAAATATTGATACCAACGACTTGCGTGAAAAAGCAGTTCAGTACAACGAGACTCTTGCGGCACTTATGGTAACATACCCTTCAACACACGGTGTTTTTGAAGAAAATATCCTCGAAATTGTGGATATCATTCATCAGCATGGCGGACAAGTGTATATGGATGGGGCCAATATGAATGCCCAGGTTGGATTTACCAGCCCTGCTCATATTGGTGCCGATGTGTGCCATCTCAACCTCCATAAAACATTTGCTATCCCTCATGGCGGTGGTGGCCCGGGGGTGGGCCCGATTGGTGTGGCCGGGCACCTGGTTGAATTTTTGCCGCAACATGTGTTCTGCGGTGTATTAAATACCAAAAACGGTATCACGGCGGTTTCTTCCGCACCTTTTGGCAGCGCCATGGTACTGACAATATCTTATGCCTATATAAAACTGATGGGCGGTGCAGGCCTTACCGAAGCTACCCGCTTTGCCATACTCAACGCCAATTACCTGAAATCATGCCTCGAAAACCATTATCCTATACTTTATGCAGGCTCCAAAGGCCGCGTAGCTCATGAAATGATCCTTGACTGCAACGATATAGACCACAAAACAGGTATTGGCGCTATCGACATCGCCAAACGTCTTATGGATTATGGCTTTCACGCACCAACGGTGGCTTTTCCCGTGCACGGTACTCTGATGGTGGAACCCACCGAGAGCGAACCTTTTTCAGAACTCAACCGTCTTGTGGATGCCATGATAGCAATCCGGGAAGAAATAGCTGAAATTGAAAACGGAAAAGCTGATAGAATGGAAAATGTCATTAAAAATGCACCTCACACGGCCATTATGATAGCCGCGGAAGATTGGAATTTACCATATAGCCGTATGAAAGCTGCGTTCCCCATGCCCTGGTCTAATAATGATAAATACTGGCCTGCGGTAACCCGCATTGATGATGCCTACGGCGACAGGAACCTGGTATGTACATGTGAACCGACAGAGAATTATAATAAGTAAAGATAAATAGATTCATTACCCGGTTTCCTTAATTCTATGCCGGGATATTTTAATAAGCACTCCGGAAATTACTCTCCACGAGCTTTTTTGGAGTGCCTTTTTACATGTAATCTTGATTGAAATTATGAACAGCAAAACATTATTAAAACAGACAGAAGAGCATTTAGATGTTTTATGTTCCGTTATCGGGGAGCGCCGTGTCGGAGGAGAAGGAAACCGTGCATCAACGGACTATGTGAAAAATAAATTTCAGGAAGCAGGTTGGGCCACTGAAGAAACCTTACTCCCGGTCATGGATTGGAGAACCGAAGGTGCACAGTTAATCTGTGGAAAGGCCTCTTTTGAAGTTTTTTCTTCTCCTTATTCGTTAGGATGTTCAGTACAAGGCGAATTACTTCCTGTTGACACTTTAGGAAAATTGAAGAAGTCCGATACTTCCGGTAAAATTGTTTTCTTGTATGGAAAAATAGCTTCGGAGCAGATTATGCCCAAAAACTTTGTATTTTACAACCCGGAGGAACACCAGCAAATAATTGCCGTTTTGGAACAAAAAAATCCAAAAGCCCTGGTGTGTGCTACAGCAAGGGATTCGGCATGCGCTGGTGGTGTTTACCCGTTCCCGCTTTTCGAAGATGGCGACTTTGAGATCCCTTCGGTGTATATGAAAGATACCGAAGGTGAAAAACTGCTGGCTTGCTCCGGCCAAAGGGTTGCCTTAGAATCGAAAGCGCAGCGTATCCCTGAAAAGGCGTATAATGTCATTGCACGAAAAAATGGAAGTTCACAAAAACGAATTGTTATTACCGCCCATATCGATGCCAAAATTGGTACTTCCGGTGCCATTGACAATGCAACAGGGGTGGCCGTCCTGCTGTTGCTTTCGGAGTTGTTGAAAGATTATAAGGGAAAATATGGTATTGAGCTGGTTGCCTTTAACGGTGAAGATTATTATGCGGTTCCCGGACAAATGAAATATATTGAGCAAAACGAAGGTAAATTTGGTGATATTGCATTAAATATCAACATTGACGGAGCCGGTTACATAGAAGGCATGTCGTGTTTTTCTGCTTTTGAATTGCCTGATGATTTTCAAAAAAAGCTGAATGAAGTTATTTGCAAAAATCCTGGTATTGTAGAGGGATTGCCCTGGGTTCAGGGCGACCACAGTATTTTCCTGCAATATGGTTGCCCTGCTATAGCCGTTAGCTCCAATTGGTTTATCGAGCATATAGCCGACCAGGATATTACACATACGCCAAAAGATAACCTGAGCATCGTAAATTATGAGCGGATTCCTGAATGTGCCCTGGCTATCAGTGAATTTATTCACAGTTTAGATCAGAAAAAATAACGCCATAAGGAGATTTCGCAATAAAAGGCATCTACTCGCGAATCATTTCAGATACTTCGAAAAGTTCTTTCTGATTTTTGTCAGTTTCGGAGTAATGACAACGGTGCAGTATGGCTGGGAAGAGTTGTTTTTATAATATTCCTGGTGATAGTTTTCGGCCCGGTAGAAAACTGTAAAGGGGGCAATTTCAGTGATGATCGGATCGTTGTATACTTTTTGTTCCGTTAGTATTTTAATTAAATTTTTTGCAGTGATTTCTTGCTGTTCATCATGATAGAAAATAACCGAGCGGTATTGTGAACCAAAATCCGGACCCTGACGGTCGGGCGTGGTAGGGTCGTGTGAAGCGAAAAATATCAACAACAATTCTTTATAGCTTATGATTTCAGGGTCGAAAACCACCTGGCAAACCTCTGCATGCCCTGTTTCGCCTGAACAAACCTGTCCATAGGTCGGATTTTTTGTTTCGCCGCCGGCATAGCCCGAAACTACCTGTTTAACGCCGGCCACCTGTTCAAAAACTGCTTCGATACACCAAAAGCAGCCACCACCAAATGTTGCTGTGTCAAGATTTGTCTTATGTTCCATACACTCTTTTTTTACAATTTCAGCAGCCTGCCCCGGTAAGACATAAAACAAGACACTTAAGGCAATGACTGCGCGAATCAGCATAATAAATCAATACAGTATTTTTGTAATAACGCAGACGAGAGCAAAAAAGTACTCCTTACTTGCTGATAATCATTTTTTTGGCAAGATGAGCGGATCCGGCAGAAAGTACATAAAAGTAGGTGCCGTTTGCCAGATGCGAAACATCAATCGTTTGTTGATGAATGCCTGATGTTGTTTCAAGTGATTCGCTGTAAAATACCTGTTTGCCATCCATGCCGAGTATCATCAGGCTGACCTTATTTTGCGGCGATTCCAGCTCATAGTTTATCGTGCAGTATCCGGGATTGGGATTAGGATACGACTGACTCATTTTTATTCCCGAAATAAAATCACCTTGTTCCACACACCCAACCGTATTATCTATTATGGGAAATATCATGCCGTCGATGTCCAGTTTGCTGCTGTCCCATTGGGCGCCCTGGAGGGTGTACCAAAGGTTGTTTGAACTCCATTGCTCCCATACCAGTTGCAGGTTGCCTCCCTGGCCTTTGTTGGTGCTAACCAGGGCAATGGAATCTGCGCCCGAATTGGTGATGTCAAATCCCAGGCAATAATCCGATGTAACTAATACGGGGAACGGAAACATCACAATATGTGCATGACTCATGTCGGCGGAAGTGTCCACATTTTTTATAGTATCGGTAATGGCTACAAACAGTGTCCCGGGACTTAGCTGGCCTGTATGAATCTGGTTTATGGTGTCGGTGGTGTCATAAGTGGTGCCGTTGATGCTATCCATATTCCAGATCGCAAAACGGATAAGGCCTGAGGAATCGGCGCGCTTATAGCCAAACCAATAGATGGCACCTTCAATATGATAATAATAGGAGACTTTAAACTGCTGACATTTGCATTTATCATTCCAGCCATTTGTTCCCAAAACATATCCGCCGTTATCCGATGGAATCATCACATATTCAGGGGTGGCAAGATTTGCCAGGTTGCCGGGCAACAAGGTGTCGTTGGGCGTTTTTCCATTGGCCAAATTGTCTTGTTTGGGTAATGATACCGGAGTTCCTGATATTTTTTGCGAATAGGCCTGTATGCCGGTAAATAAAATCAGCAACAGGGCAAATATTTGGTATAGAGGTTTGATTTTCATAGGGGGCAAAGGTACTAATATTTTCAGAGCAAATGAATAATTGTTCGGGTTAATACATAGTTGCAAAACGAAAAACTATTCGCCAAAGTATTTGTTTTGAATAGTTACGGATGATTTTTTGCAATCGCCATGATATTAAACCTTACCTTTGCGGCCTAAAAACTATTAAAATGAAAGTAGAAAAGAACAAAATGGTTTCCCTTACTTACCGGCTTACAGAAAATGACGCCCAAGGCATATTGATTGAAGAAACAAAGGCAGAACAGCCTTTTGATTTCCTTTTTGGCGTTGATGGTGTCATACCCGGATTTGAAGACAATCTGCGCAATCTGCAGGTTGATGATGCTTTTGCTTTTGCTGTGGAAGCAAAAGATGCTTATGGTGCATACGACGATAACGGAGTGGTTGAATTACCTATTACCGTATTTCAAAAAGATGGCAAATTAGACACCAATATTTGTGTGGTGGGCAATATGATTCCTCTGCGTGGCGAAAATGGTCAGCCATTTTATGGAATTGTCAAAGAAATAAAAGAATCTGTTGTGGTTATGGATTTTAACCACCCTCTGGCTGGGAAAAATTTGTTTTTTAGCGGCAGGATTATTGGCGTTCGCGATGCTTCTGAAGAAGAAATTTGTCAGCGTCAGGGATGCAACCATGAAGGACACGATTGTTCGAGTGGTTGTAGCTGCTAAAGGTTATTTTACATAATAAAAAACCCCGGCTCAAGCCGGGGTTTTTTTTGCACAATTTGAAATCAGGATTATTTGACAATGCGTAACACTTCAGTGTTGTTTATCCTGATATTATAAACTCCCTGCGGGAATTTCGAAAAATCAATAAGCATATTGGTTTCATTGTCCACCTTTTCGTTATAAACCAGCTTTCCGAGAGCATCGTACAGTTCAATCATGGTAATTCCTTTATCCCACGAAACATTCAGGACGTCGTTAACGGGTACAGGATATACAACCGGTTTGGTGTCAGCAATGGATGAACCGTTTTCAACACCTGTGGGCGAATTGGCGGTTTTGTTGTAGTTGCCATAGTTGTAGCAATCAAGAAAATATCCGCTGGATTTTGCACCATTATAGAAACTCTGGTTAAACAGGTTCAACGCCGTCAGGTATTGTGTTCCGGTATAATTGGAACCGCATCCGCCGATAAATGCATTAGCGCTGTCGAGCAGTTCCTGTGCTGTCCAGCCAATAAAATCACCGCTGGTAATTACAAGTTCTCCAAGCACACCGGATGAGTATGAGAAGTTGGCATCGTACTGGTCAAAAACAATATTCAGGGTAGCAGCTACTATCTGTCCGGCCAAAAGGTTTTCGTAAGTCATCCCCGGGTTTACCAGAGTGCCTGAAGGAAGCAGTCCTGATGCCGGTCCTGATGGCAGAAAGTCAAATATTGCCTGTGCGCTGGACAATACTAATGTGTTGTCGCATCCAATGGTAAGGCCGTTGGGGAATGCTCCGGCAAAATTGTTATTGAGATAATGTCCGGGACTGGAAGGATCGCTGGTTGGTTCACCCCATTCAATCTGCGTATAGGTGGTGTAATTACAATCAGGACAATCAACGGTAACAGTTACTGTTTGGGTGCAGTTGTTGGCATCAATTACTGTAATTGCATAGGTGCCGGTGGGGAAGTAGAAAACATTATCCGGGAAAATGGTGTTGCCAATAACATAGGTAAATGGGGCTGTTCCACCTGTTATATTCAAAGTAATTACAGAAATACCTCCCTGGCAGACCGGATAGCTTTCCTGTACGGTAACTTCTAGGCTTGCAGGAACCGTAATTGTTATGATGCTTTCATCCGTACATCCTGCTGCATCAGTTACCGTAATGACATGATTGCCGGGTGTAAGCAGGAATGTATTACTGTTTTGGGCAGGACCACCATCGACACTATAAGTATAAGGTTCTGTTCCGCCATAGGCTGTTATACTTACCGAAGCTGTTCCGCTGCATGCACCCTGAGGGATAACACTTAAACAGGTAGTGATGGGGGTAGGTTCAGTAATGGTGATCGTTTCGGTGGTTGTGCAACCATTGGCATCAATCACAACTACTGTGTAGGTACCTGCAACAACGGCAAATGTGTTGTTGTTCTGGAAGGCTCCTCCGTCGAGTGCGTATGTATAGGGAGCTGTTCCACCAACGGTAGTGGCTGTCAACGTGGCTTCACCGCCATTACAAAGGATGGGAGTGGCAGATAAGTTGAGATCCAGAAGTTGAGATTCAATGATAGTTATTGTTTCGGTGTCTTCACAGCCATTGGCATCGGTTACCAGGATTGTGTAAGTTCCTCCGTTGACATTGAAAACATTGCTGTTCTGCGATATGCCATTTAAACTATAAGTATAAGGAGCCGTGCCCCCGGTAACATTGGCAGTAATGTCGGTGGTGCCTCCGTCGCAAATCAGGGTGTTTGCTGTCAATGTAAGCTCAAGAGCATCAGGTTCCGTTATAGTAATGGTTGCAGAACCTTGACATCCGTTGGCATCTGTAACAAGAACAGTATACGTGCCTGCGGTAACAGTAAAGTTATTGTTCTGGGGCACACCGCTGTTCATCGCATATGTGTATGGTGCCGTTCCACCGGTAACAGTTGCGGTAATTACACTTGTGCCACCGTTACACAATATTGGTGTTGATGAAAGGGTAAGGCTAAGTACATCGGGTTGAAGAATGTTAAAATGCTGATAGCCGAGGCAACCGTTGGCATCTTGAACTGTAATCACATGTCCTCCTGCAGTAAGGTCAAAAACGTTGCTGCTCTGATAGGCTCCGCCGTCGGCAGCATATGTATAAGGAGCGGTACCACCCGTAGTATTAGCCGTAACCGTTGCTGTTCCACCATTACATAATATAGGATCAACGGATAAGGTCAGGCTGAGTTCTTCGGGTTCGGTAATAGTGATGGTTGCAACAGCATTACAACCATTGGCATCGGTAACATGTACGGTGTAGGTTCCGGCTGGTACCATGATAGTGTTACCTGTCATTACAACACCGGAGGAAGCGTATGTGTAAGGCGCTGTTCCGCCGGTAGCTGTCGCTGTAATTGTGGAAGATCCACCAAAGCAAAGAACAGGGGTCGAAGTTAAAGTGAGTGCCAGCGCATCGGGTTCGGTGATGGTGATGGTGGCTGACTGCTGGCATCCGTTCGCGTCAGTTACTACTACGGTATAGGTTCCTGCGGGCACTGTAAATGTGTTGGCCGTTTGGGATTGTCCGGTTCCTAATGAATAGGAATATGGAGCCGTGCCTCCGTCGGCAGTAGCTGTAATCACTGAGGTTTCGCCGTTGCATAGTATCGGAGTTGAGGCTAAGGTAAGGGTAAGCACTTCTGGCTGTAATACAGTGATTGTGGCCGATGTTTCACATTGGTTGGCATCCTGAACAACGATGGCGTGTGTACCACCGGTCAGCACAAAAACATTGCTGCTCTGGAATGGACCGCCGTCTGCCGAGTAGGCATAGGGTTCGGTACCTCCCGTGGCAATGGCATGTACCGTTGCCGGATCGCCACTGCAGGGAGCCTGTGAGGCAATGGCCAAAATAAGTTCGAGAACAGATGGCTCGGTAATTGTTATGGTTGCAGAGGCCTGGCAATTGTTGGCGTCAACAACATTTATGGTATAGGTTCCTGCGCCAACGGTCATCTGGTTGCCCTGCATAATAGTGCCTGTTGCACTATAGGTGTATGGGGCGATGCCGCCGACAACCGTAGCCGTAATGGTGGAGGTGCCTCCGTAACAAAGAACAGGTGTTGAGGTTAGGGTAAGCACGATGGGATCGGGTTCGGCAACTGTAATCTGTTCGGAAATCTCACATCCGAGGTCGTCAATCACTGAAATGGTGTGCGTACCTGCGGTAAATGTGAAAGTGCCACTGGCCTGTGGTGTTCCGTTGTCAAGGCTGAATGAATATGGTGTGGCTCCGCCATTAGCAGATGCAGTGATTGAGGTGGTGCCACCATTGCATAAGATAGGATCAGGAACGGTCAGCGACATTTCGAGCGGGGTAGGCTGGGTGATGGTGATAAATACAGTTTTTGTGCACCCGTTGGCATCCATTACTGTGATGGAATGAGTGCCTGCAGAAAGCTGAACCAGGTTGTTGGGTTGGTATGGTCCACCATCTATGCTATAGGAGAATGGTTGTGTGCCACCGATAGGAATAATATTTACTGTGGCGGTCTCTCCGTAACATACTACAGGCGAAATAATTGATAAGCAAACTACAATGGCCGGGGAAGCCGTCACTGTGATGGTTGTGGAAGCGGTACATCCATTGGCATCGGTAACGGTATAGGTATATGTTCCTGAGCTAACGGTAAAGGTTCCGGTACCCGAGTATGGAGCGGTTCCTCCGGTGGCTGATACCGTAACATCGGTGGTGGCCCCGTTACAGGTAATAACCGCCGCAGTAGCCGTTGCTGTCAGCGGGGCGGGTTCCTGCAGGGTAATGCTTGTTGTAGCGGTGCATCCATTGGCATCGGTGATAATATAATTATAGGTACCAGCACCTTCAGTGAATGTGCCTGTTCCGGTGTACGGAGCTGTCCCGCCGGTTGCAGAAACGCTTATTGTGGTGGTGCCGCCGTTGCATAAGATCGGGTCGGCAGTAGCCGTAGCACTTATGGCAAAGGCAGGATCAACAACTGTTGATGCAGAAGCCGAACAGATATTGTTGCCTACAGTAACGGTATAGGTTCCGGCAGCGGCGTTGGTGAAGTTAGTTATTACAGGATTCTGAAGTGTCGATGAGAAATTGCCGGGACCTGTCCATGAGTACAACTGGTTGTTTCCGGTGCCTGAGGCATAGAGGGTTATGGTGCCTCCATCACATACTGGGCCGCTGTTTGATGCAGTAACCACAGGCTGTGCATAAACATTTACCACAATAGGAACAAGATTGGGGCTGATGCATGAGTTGGAGATGCCTTCAGCAACATAATAGGTGAAAGTTCCCACCGCGGCTGTCGATGGTGTCAGCGATGTCTGCGGCATTCCGTTCGGGGAAGTATAATAAAATAATGTATAAGACGGGTCTGTGGCTGTGGCAACCAGGGGTGTAGCCGTGGCTCCCTGGCAATAATTTACCGGGCTTACCACCGTTGGTGAAGAATTAATATTTGTTACTGTTATAGTAAATTCAAAGAAACAATTGGTTGTTCCGGGAGGCACTGAAAAATATGTAGTGGTGCCGGGTGTTGCAGGGAAGGGATTGTTAATGGTATATTCGATGGAGGTGTTGGTAACGGGATATTCGTTGTAAAAATGTGATCCTGCTAAAAAATTTCCGGCTACCTGTGTGATGGGAATAGTATTGCCAATGTTGCAGTACGTTAGGTTGATGTTACTTTGGCCTGCACAATTTTGAGCAATATAGTCTTCGGCTTCAATTGTAATAATGAGCGGGTTGTAAATAGGTACTCCTCCGCAAGGTCCCTGGCTTTGGTACCCCTGGATAAAATCCAGAGTGGTAGAAACCTGGCTGATGGCTCCGGTGCCGCTGATAGTTCCGTCAAGAATTATTTTGGGCGGGCAGTCAATATTGGTTAACAGGTTGCAGTCGGTGGTGGCTCTCAGTCTGTAGGTGAGCGTTCCTAAGAGATCATCGGGATTAGCAGGCAATGGAAGTGTGCCGATATCCCAAATAATGGACCCGTTGGCGCCCATGGTGGGGTCGAAATACAGGTTGTTGGGAGTAGGAGCAGGGGTAAACAAAATATTGCTCACGCTTGAAACATAAGTGGATGCGTAAGGGATGGGGATGACCACTCTGGCATTGTTTATGGCTTCAGTTCCCCGGTTTCTTACTTCCAGTTGGTATTCAATTTTATCGCCGGGATAAGCAATCAGTGGATCGCCGGTATTGTAGGGGACATTGCCAATGCTTTGGACCATATTTAAGCCTTCCGGTTCGGGAACATGGGCATCCACAGCCATGGCAATACAGAAGATAATATAAGTATCCTGAGTGGATCCATATCTGAATGTGGTGGAGGTTTGGTTGTTTGTGATTACTTCATTATTAGTATTGGGAATATTAAACATGCTGATGTCCATACCGGTGTTGTTCAGCAGGTTGGGGTTCCGCGCATTTCCACCGGTAAATACTGAACTATTGAAGAAGTTGTTGGCGCTGTTGCCGGCGTGGTTTAATGTAAGCCAGCTGGCGTCAGAAACTTTTTGAATTTGGAAATAGTCGCCGGCTATGCCTACATCGCCTTCTCCAGCCATCATCCCCAATTTCATGTTTACATTTCCATATTGTACAGTGTTAAATCCCGAAACCGGCAGATCGTAACTTACAGTGGTGTTTCCCACAACATAAGCGTAGCCGTCAAAAACTGTTACGTCTCTCCAGTTCATTTTGTTATTTTCATAAACCACAACCATTCCCCAGCCGCCGTAATATCCTGTTGAGCTGCCATTTCCAGTTGTTAAGGCCATGTCGGCTACCCAGTATTCTCCTACACCGTTTTGCTGCACCAGATCGGTAACTTCGATATAGCCGGCATACATGTCGTTATCGCCCGGATACAAGATGTCATTCACATTGGCGGTAAAAGTCTGATAATATGACATACCAGGGCCTTTGACTTTAATATTGCATTTTTGGGCAGTAGTAACATAAGGATCAGTCCTTCCTGTCCAATACAAACCTGCGTAAATAATATTTGAACAGGAAGGTATGGCGCCGTTTTCTGTAGAAAAGGTCAGCGTGGCCGACGATGAGTTGGTGGTGGTGGCATCGGCATCGGCATCAACCAGTATCATGATGTTGTTGCTGTTGAGCGTTACATCGGAATAATTCTGCAGTGTGAGATTGGTGTTTCCGATCATAGTAAAATCGCCCTTGATACTATATATTGTTTTGGTTGGGCTATATACTGAAGTCCTTTGTATAAAAGGTTTCTGGACCTGCCCTATGGCGAACACGGCATAGGTAAGCAGGATAATTGTGGTAAACAGTTTACTGATAAATGAACTGCGTAACCTTGATTTGTAACCATTATTTTCCATTATGTATAGATTATAATTGTTATTAATTTGGAATGGACACCTGGTAAAATATTTCAAACCCATCTTGCGTAGTAGCCTTGAACATTTTGTTAATAGAGTTTGGATTGCAGTTCATATTGCATAAAAAGAGTATATATTTCAGGCGGGTGAAGCCAGTAAGGTTTTGGAGGTTAAGGGGCACCACTTTCATGTCGTCGGGATTATTTAACTTTACAGTAATAATTTCAACCTGATCAAATATTGGATCTGCGTCATAAAGGCTGGAAAAGGATTTAGAATCAGTTTCTAATCGAACAGCAGGACCGTTACCGAACGTTTTTATTGTGCCGTTTTCGACACAAATAGTGGGGTGAACATCAAAAACGAGACTTTTCAGCACTTGTTGTGTGGCCGGAGCTTTGCTCGTTAAGGCCGTTTCGAGGTTGATCGCCTCCTGCGCTATGATACTGGTTGAGAAAAACAATAACAATGCAGGAACCGCTATCAGGGAAAACCATTTTAAGCTTAGAGCAGCAACAGGTTTTGTCCGGATAGTCTTTTGGTTTTGAAAAGTAGATTTTTTCATCGGGTATTTGGTTTATAGGTTTGAAAATGAATTTTATAAAAATTAGCCAAATATACAGCAAAATTTTCGAAAAGTCAACTGAAAATAAAAAAAATAGTTATCAACTTTTAATTAACATTGCCCAAGTCTTGATTTTAGTAGATATAATCGAAAAAAAATAATTAAAAAATTCGGGAAAGAAATTTTGTCGATTAATTAAAATAGAATAATTAAATAAAATAAAAAAATATGAAACAAATGAATATAAAATATTCAATAAAAATTTTTTGTGTTGAAAATCAAATAGATTCTATTGCTTAGCATTAGAGTTTTTTGAGATAAATTTCATGTATTCTATGCCCATCAATTAGTTTCAGGTTTTTTATTATTTCAAATTCATGACAATTTTTGACTAACGCATAATCAGGAACAAATTAAAAAAAAACAGGCGATTTTTTATTATAAGATTGCGGTTTTTTGTAGAGAATTTTGTATCCCAGAGAATTATTTGATAAGAAACTGAAAAACCTTGCGGTATTTATCAGCTAAGAACATATTGTATATTTTTAGCTCAAGAACCAAAAACTAAATACAATGTCTGCCTAGGCCAATGAAATCTGCCTATAATCAATAAGACAAAGTCGATAAGGGCTATCTGCCAGCCGGCCGATGAATGGGCAACCGGAATTATGCTTACTTGCGCTTGACTTCTATTTGTTCGTAGCCTTCAATAATATCTTCAACTTTTATATCGTTGAAGTTTTCGATGTTTAACCCGCATTCCTGACCTGCAAAGACTTCTTTTACGTCGTCTTTAAAGCGTTTCAGGGAGCCAAGTTTGCCGGAGTATACTACGATGCCATTTCGGATGATGCGCACCAGGGTGTTTCTGGTGATTTTGCCGTCAAGGCATTGGCATCCCGCGATTGTTCCAACTTTGGTAATTTTAAATACTTCTCTGACTTCGAGGTTGCATACAATTTTTTCTTCAATTTCTGGCGAAAGCATACCTTCAATGGCGGAGTTGATTTCGTTGATGGCGTTATAGATGATGGAGTACAGCCTGATGTCAATTTGCTCGTGCTCTGCATGTTTTCTGGCGGTGAGCGAAGGACGTACCTGGAATCCAATGATAATTGCATTGGAAGCCGAAGCCAGCAGAACGTCAGATTCCGTAATCTGGCCAACTGATTTATGGATGACATTGACTTGTACTTCTTTGTTGGAAAGTTTGAGCAGCGAATCAGATAAAGCTTCTACAGAGCCGTCCACATCACCTTTTACGATAATATTAAGTTCTTTGAAATCACCAATTGCAATACGCCGTCCTATTTCGTCAAGGGTAATGTGTTTGTGCGTTCTGATGTTTTGTTCGCGCTGCAGTTGGAATCTTTTGTTGGCTATTTCCTTTACTTCGCGTTCGTCCTGCATAACGGTAAAGGTGTCTCCGGCCTGCGGGGCGCCGTTAAGTCCAAGCATCAACAGTGGAGTGGCAGGACCTGCTGTTTCCATGGTCAGGTTACGTTCATTATACATGGCTTTAACTCTGCCATAGCTGGACCCGGCCAAAACCATATCGCCAACGTGCAGCGTGCCATTAAGCATCAATAGTTTGGCAACATAACCACGGCCTTTTTCCAGCGAGGATTCCAGTACGGTGCCGTAGGCATTGCGATTGGGATTTGCTTTCAGTTCGAGCATTTCAGCTTCCAGCAGAATCTTATCCAACAACTTGTCGATGTTGATACCTTTTTTTGCTGATATTTCCTGGCATTGGTATTTTCCGCCCCAGTCTTCCACCAGAAGGTTCATGGCCGCCAGGGCTTCTTTTATTTTTTCGGGATTGGCCGTAGGTTTATCTATCTTGTTGATAGCAAAAATCAAGGGAACTTTTGCTGCCTGGGCGTGATTGATGGCTTCCACGGTTTGGGGCATGACACTGTCGTCGGCAGCTATTACGATGATTGCAATATCGGTAACTTTAGCACCGCGGGCACGCATGGCGGTAAAGGCTTCATGGCCGGGGGTGTCAAGGAAGGTGATTTTCTTTCCGTCTTCCAGCGTAACCTCATAGGCTCCAATATGTTGAGTGATACCTCCCGCCTCCCCGGCAATGACATTGGAGTTGCGGATATAATCGAGCAACAAGGTTTTCCCATGATCCACATGTCCCATAACCGTAACAATAGGGTGACGTTCCAGGAGCGTTTCGGGAGCATCTTTCTCGGTATGAACGGCCTGTTCCAGTTCGGCGCTGATAAATTCTACCTTGAACCCGAATTCATCGGCAACAATAGATAAAACTTCTGCATCGAGGCGCTGGTTAATGGAAACAAACAAACCAAGCGTCATACAGGTGGAGATAATGCTGGTGACAGGAACATTCATCAGGGTGGAAATTTCATTCACGGTAACAAATTCTGTTACTTTAAGAATTTTCTTTTCTTCTTCCTCCTTTAAATGCTCTTCTTCGATTTGTTGCTGCACCATATCTCTTTTCAGGCGGCGGTATTTTGATGCTTTTGACTTGGTAGGGCCCGTGAGCTTGGCAAGAGTGTCGCGGATTTGTTTTTGAATTTCTTCTTCAGATACTTCCGGGTGCAGAGGCTCTTTACTTTTTCGGCTGTCGTGCCTTGACGTTCGTGAGGTGCCAGTGCCGCTTCCCGTGCCCCCGGTTTTGCCTTGCATTTCCGACTCGCCCGGTTGAATTCCTTCTTTTTTGATGCGTTTACGCCTGCGCTTTCTGTCCGAAACTTTATTGTCCGACGAGGTGGCTACAGGTTGTTTTTGTGGCGGTTTTTCAACCGGTAACTCAATTTTTCCCAATACTTTAGGGCCATGCAGTTTAATGTATTCGGTGGCTATCAGGTTGTTGTCTTCCTTGACCTCTTCTTTGGCAGGTGCAATTTCTTCTGTAACCACGGGTGGTTCTTCTGTAACTACCTTTTCAGCTATTTCTTCTTTGACTTCCGGTTCTGGTTCTACAGGAGTTTCTGCCTTTTTTGCTTTTTTTGTGGTTTTTTTCTCTTCCGGTGCCTCAATTTTTTCTTCGGCAACTTCAGTTTTGGCTTTTGATTTTTTTGTCTCTTTGGAAGTTTCTTCAGCGACTTTTTTGCCGGATTTTTTTTCGCTGACTTTTTCCAGGTCAATTTTTCCTACAACTTTTAACCCTTTTAATTTGCCGGTTTTTGGGGTTTCTTCGGTTTCTTTTTCCTCTTTTTCAGAAGCTTTTTCAACTTCTTTGATTTTTTCTTCTACTTGTTTTGGGGCTTTTTTGGCTGGTTTTTCAGTAGATGATTTTTCTGGTTCAACAGTCTGGGGTTCCTCTTTTATAGCTTTTTTGGCTGGTTCGGCGGCTTTTTGGGCGGGTTCTTCCTTTTTTTCAATAATTTTTGATTCTACGGGATAAGAAACCGGAACATTTTTTATAAAAAGCTCTTTATCCTGGGTGAGGTCGGTATCTTTTTCGCGGTCTTTGGCCTTGTCGAGGGTGATAGTTTCGTGGCGTACACTGCCAATATCAAGTTTCTTAGATGTTTCTTTTACCTGCTTGTCCTTTGAATATTCTTTTTGCAGAATTTCATAAATATCCGAGGTGATTTTACCATTGGGGTTGTTATCAACCTTTATTCCTTTTTTTGAAAGAAAATCAATGATAGAATTCACGGACACATTGAATTCGGTAGCAATTTTACTTAATCGGTATGTTTTTACGGTTTCTTCCATTTTTTACCTGATTGAACCTTATTTTTGTTTTGCGTGATTAGTATGAAAAATATAGTTTGGGTATTTTATTCAAATTCTGATCTTAAAATTTTGATAACTTCTCTGATGGTTTCTTCTTCCAGGTCGGTGCGTTTTACCAGTTCGTCCACGCTGAGTTCGAGGACACTTTTGGCGGTATCGCAACCAACATTTTTTAGTTCTTCGATGATCCATTCTTCAATTTCATCTGCAAATTCCTGCAGATCAACATCTTCAAAATCTGAATCCGAATCACGGTACACATCGATTTCATAGCCGGTAAGTTTTGCTGCCAGTTTGATATTGTATCCGCCTTTGCCGATAGCCAACGACACCTGATCGGGTTTTAAAAAGACATCAGCTTTTTTATTTTTTTCATCAATTTTTATTGAGGAAACTTTAGCCGGGCTGAGTGCGCGGGTTATATACAAGGATATATTGGTGGTAAAGTTAATAACATCAATGTTTTCGTTTCGAAGTTCGCGCACTATGCCGTGTATGCGGGCACCTTTCATGCCCACGCAGGCGCCCACGGGGTCGATGCGGTCGTCGTAAGATTCTACAGCTACTTTGGCGCGTTCGCCGGGGATACGTACAATTTTCTTAATAGTTATCAGGCCATCAAATACTTCGGGGACCTCAGCTTCAAAAAGACGTTCGAGAAACACGGGGGAGGTGCGTGAAAGGATAATGACCGGTGTGCCGTTTTTCATTTCCACTTTGGAAACTACAGCACGTACCGATTCGCCTTTACGGTAGAAATCAGAGGGAATTTGTTCGGATTTTGGTATGATAAGTTCAATACCGTCGTCATCAAGCACCAGGATCTCTTTTTTCCACACCTGATAGATTTCGCCGGTTACAATCTGGCCTACTTTTTCAATGTATTCTTTATAAATATTGTCTTTTTCATGCTCCATTATTTTTGAAACCAGGTTTTGGCGCATGGCGAGTATTTCGCGGCGGCCGAAGTCCTTTAGCCTGACTTCTTCTGAAACGTCTTCGCCGATTTCAAAGTCGGGCTCAATCTTTATGGCATCTGAATAGGCAATTTGCTGGTTGGGGTCGGTAACTTCATTGTCATCAACAATTTTCCGGTTACGCCATACTTCAAGGTCACCCTTATCGATATTTACGATGATGTCGAAGTTTTCGTCGCTACCGTATTTTTTTATCAGCATATGCCTGAAAACGTCTTCGAGTATGCGCATCATGGTTTCGCGCTCAATATTTTTGTATTCTTTAAATTCAGAAAATGATTCAACAAGATTGATGTGTTCCATTATTCAGTACTTTAAATATTATTTGTTACTAATTTTTATTATGATTTTTGCTTCTTTAATGTCTTTTAATGCAAGGATGATTTCCTGTTCCGGAGTTTTTTTCTTTTTATTTTCAGGAATTAGCAGGGTAATGTCTTTTGTGCCAACACCCAATAAGGCGGCTGTGAAGTTTTTACCATCCTGGGTAAGTACTTTTAAATCATTGCCAATGTTTTTGAGGTATTGCCGCTGTAATTTTAATGGCTGATCCAGCCCTGCTGAAGAAACTTCCAGCTCAAAATCTTCTGTTTCACGGTCCAGTTTCGATTCAATGTGGCGGCTGAGGGCTGCACAATCGTTGATGCTGACATAACTGTCGGAATCAATGGAAACGGTGATGAAGTTGCCGGGTTTTACCCGGATTTCCACCAAAAAAAGTGCTGTTCCCAGCAGCTTTTCATTGACAATCTCGGCTATTTGTTTTTCGGTGATCATAGTTATTTAATAAAAGAGGGGACTTGCGTCCCCTCAACAGCTTTTCCTTTTTTCTGTTGTCCTATCAGGACTCGAACCTGAACTCTTCTGAACCAAAATCAGACGTGTTGCCAGTTACACCATAGGACAATTGCGGGTGCAAAAATACTATTTTTTTTGATTAAAAAAATATTTTTTGCAAATTATATTCCCAACGGGAAAATTTTTATGATTTTATACTCTGGCCCAGAGGGATGAAGTATACTTTCGTACAATAAAAATTCTTTCACATGCTCTGTTTGCAGAATAATTTCGGAATATTTACCTGTGTTATTCTGAAAATATTTCTTGTCGGAAATTTTTTTTATCCGGCCAAGTGTCAGGTGCGGAACAAAATGCTGGCTGTCGGGTTCATATCCCAAAGTTGCAATTTTTTCTTTGATCTGCTGGCTTAGCAAGGTCAGGGGTTCTGCGTTGGAGGCTTCCAGAAATAGAACTCTGGGTTGGTACCGGCTGCCGAAAATTTTTAAGTGGCCAATTTCTATATCGAATGGAGAAACTTGAATTTTTTCAAGTACAGTTTCTATTTCCGGGATTTTATCAACAGGTGTTTCGCCGAAAAATTTCAGCGTAAGATGAAGATTCTCGGCCTTGGCCCACCTGATGGAACTGTCGGCAAGCTGTTTTTGGAGCCCTTCCATAAAATTCAGCAGGGCGGGTTGCGGGTGTATTTTGACGGCTGCAAAAATTCTTTTCAAAATGAAAAATAAAAAATTTTTGTAAAATTATGAATAATATTTTTACCTTTGCACACCATTTTGGGGCGTTAGCTCAGTTGGCTAGAGTGTCAGACTGGCAGTCTGAAGGTCACGGGTTCGACTCCCGTACGCTCCACGTATATTTAAAAACAGCCCTGTAAATCAATGTTTTGCAGGGCTGTTTTAATTTCACACACATTATTACACACAAAAATAGTCTTGAACAACCGAATTTTGCCCTTTAAAGATAAGTATTATTTTCCAATTTAATATTATGGCTCGGCAATTATTATACAACATATAAAAAAACCGTAAAACTTATCTACTTTTGGTTTCACTTTTCATTTTTAAGGGTGTACCCCCAGTTCGTTGGGGTATAATTTCCGATACACACAAAAAAATTATTCATTTTGCAATTTAAAAAACTTAAATGATTGTATCTTATCATTTGTTTTAATTTTAATATAATAACGTATCCCTACTGCCACGAGCATCTTTTTTTCAGGCATGATAGTGCCGACTTTTGCTGGTAAAAAATTATGATCCGACAAGAACACAGTTCCGCTATGCTGTCCATGGTAGAACAATGGCAACAA
>JAGNBV010000119.1 GCA_018004645.1 Bacteroidales bacterium | reverse complement strand
CCGCTGTTTTTTTATTCACATAACAAAAACTGTCCATAGAAAAATTTACTTTTGTTAAAAAATATCTCTAAAATTATGACAACAATAAAACATATTGGCGTGTTGACCTCCGGAGGTGATGCCCCCGGCATGAATGCCGCCATAAGGGCCGTGGTGCGCACCGGTGTGTATATGAATGCAGCGGTAACCGGAATTTACAGAGGTTATGAAGGCTTGATAAATAACGAGTTTGTGCCTATGCAGCGACAGTCCGTCTCAAATATTATTCAGCGGGGAGGCACCATACTGAAAACCGCACGCAGCGAACGTTTTATGACCAACGAAGGGCAGGAACTGGCTTTTCAAAATCTTGTAAAGGCAAAGATTGATGGCCTGGTGGTTATTGGCGGTGACGGCACTTTCAGGGGTGCTATGGCGCTGGGAAAAAAGTATGATTTTCCGATCGTCGGGGTGCCGGGCACTATCGACAACGATCTCTACGGCACTGATTTTACCATAGGCTACGATACCGCCATAAATACCGTGGTAGAAGCCGTGGATAAACTGCGCGACACGGCCGCCTCGCACGACCGCTTGTTTTTTGTCGAAGTAATGGGACGCGATGCCGGATTTATTGCCCTGCGCAGTGGAATAGCCTGTGGCGCAGAAGAAATTCTGGTGCCTGAAACCCAAACCAATATTGATGACCTCATCGCAAAACTCGAAAACGATTACCGCGAAAACAAAACCTCAGGTATCATTATTGTGGCTGAAGGCGACGACCAGGGGGGCGCTTTTGACGTGGCCCGCAAAGTGAAAGAAAAGTTCAGTTTTTATGATACCCGCGTTTCCATTATTGGACACATGCAGCGGGGAGGAACTCCTACCTGTATGGACAGGGTGCTCGCCAGTACGTTGGGTTATGAATCCGTGATGGCCCTCACGAAAAACGAAAAAGGAGTGATGGTCGGCCAGATTAATAAAACCATAGTTTATACGCCATTTGAAAAAGCCACCAAACACCATCTGGCAATTAATCATAATATGCTGAAAATGGCCAGGATATTATCGCTGTAGCATGGACAGAATCACCCTCTTTGCCGATGTTATCCTGCCACTGCAGCTGCCCGGTTTTTATACTTACCGCATTCCCTATGAATTCAATAGCGCTGTAAAAAAAGGGATGAGGGTAGTAGTTCAGTTCGGGAAAAAAAAGATTTATACCGCCCTGGTGTATCGCATTCATGAAAATGTTCCCGTTAACTACGTACCCAAATACATTTTATCTATCCTTGACGATATCCCCGTGGTTAACGAAAAACAATATCTTTTCTGGGACTGGATTGTAAAATATTATTTGTGCCGGCCGGGCGAAGTGATGAACGCAGCATTGCCTTCATCACTCAAACTTGTAAGCGAGAGCTGCGTGGTGCTGCACCCCGAATTCGACAGGAATTTTGAACAGCTTAACGACAAAGAATACCTGATAGCGGAGGCCCTCGATATCCGGCAAAAGCTTAATCTTACAGAAATCTCCGACATTGTGGAACAGCAGAAAATCATTCCCCTGCTGAAAAATATGATTGAGAAAAAGATTGTCCTGCTGGAAGAAGAGCTGCACGACAAATATAAACCCAAAACAGAAGTTTGCGTCCGGCTTTCAAATGAATATCAGGAAGAAAATATGCTGCACAAAGCTTTTGACGAGCTAAACCGCAAAGCCTTCAAACAGTTGGAAGTGCTCATGGCGTTTATTCATCTTACCCGTGATGCCGTTCCTCCCATGCAACATGTTAGTCGGCCGGTATTACTCCAAAAAGCAAAGGCCTCATCAGCACAACTCCAGGGACTGATGGCTAAAGGAATACTCGAAACCTATACCAGAAGCGACACCCGGCTGAAAGATTTTGACAGTACTAATTTGGTTGATGATATTATATTGACTGATGAACAGGTGGGGGCCTTTGAGCTCATTAAACAGCATTTCACCGAAAAGGATGTTGTGTTGCTGCATGGTATTACATCCAGCGGCAAAACCGAAATTTATATAAAACTTATCAATGAAACGCTGGCACAAGGTAAGCAGGTGCTGTTTTTGTTGCCCGAAATAGCGTTGACTACCCAGATCATTAACCGGCTAAGAAAGTATTTTGGCAAGGATGTCGGCGTGTACCATTCCAAATACAGCAACGATGAGCGTGTGGAGGTGTGGAACAGGGTGATGGCTGGCGGGTCTTCCGGTTCGGTTGGCAAACCCTACCAGATTATTTTAGGCGCCCGTTCCGCACTGTTTTTGCCGTTTAGCAACCTGGGACTGATCATAGTGGATGAAGAACACGATACTTCATACAAGCAGGTGGATCCTCCGCCCCGCTACAATGCCCGCGATGCAGCCATTATGCTGGCGCATTTCCACCACGCAAAAACCTTGCTCGGGTCGGCTACACCTTCAGTAGAAACATATTACAATGCCCTCAGCGGAAAGTTTGGTATGGCCGAACTCAACAAACGTTACGGAGATATGCTGCTGCCCGAAATCATCATTGCCAACCTAAAAGAACAAACGAGGCAGAAAAAAATGAAATCGCATTTTACCGAAACGCTGTTCAACCTGATGAACCAAGCCCTCGAAAATAATGAACAAATAATTCTTTTCCAGAACAGGAGGGGGTATTCAACCCGTATTGAATGCAACGACTGCAATTGGGTGCCCGAATGTAAAAATTGCGATGTTACGCTCATATACCACAAGCAGATAAATCTGCTCAAATGCCATTATTGCGGATATACACAAAAAATTCCCGAACAATGTCCGGCATGCAAAAGTACCGCCTTGCATACCAAAGGGCTTGGCACCGAAAGGATTGAAGAAGAAACGGCTTTGGTTTTCAGAGACCATCGTATTGCGCGTATGGACCTGGATTCTACACGCACCAAAAATGCCTACCTCCAGATTCTTAATGATTTTGAAGACCGCAAAACAGACATTCTCATCGGAACCCAGATGATTACTAAAGGTCTGGACTTTGATAATGTCAATGTAGTGGGAATTATCAATGCCGACAATATGCTCAATTTCCCTGATTTCAGATCGCATGAGCGCAGTTTTCAGCTGATGGCACAGGTGAGCGGACGTGCCGGCCGCCGCAATAAAAGAGGAAAGGTGGTTATTCAAACTTATAACCCCGAGCATCAGATAATTAAGTTTGTGGTAGATCATAACTATATAGGGATGTGCAATATGCAGTTGCTGCAACGGCAACAATTTCATTATCCCCCTTATAGCCGACTGATTCAGATAACCCTGAAACATCAGGACAGCCATAGACTGAATGAAGCCGCTTCTTACCTGGCTCATAACCTGAGGCTGAAATTTTCAAAAAAGGTTTTTGGACCGGAATACCCGGTGGTGTCGCGTATCCGTAACCTTTATCTGAAAAATATCCTCATAAAACTCGACCGCGACCAGCACCTGCAAAAACATAAAGAAGAAATCATGCGGATTGCCGATGATTTTTTAAAAAATTTCTCTTCGGTAAAACTCGCCGTGGATGTGGACCCTATGTAGTGGTTTAGGTACGCGTTTGATAGACAAATCCCAATAAGTACGAGCTGTATACCAGCGGCTTTTAAATACTTATACAATCATAATTATGATTTTTATGAACAACTTATGTCTTCTAGGAAATTTTTTATTATAAAAAATGTGTATAAGCAACCTTTTAAATATTCATCGTGTCTTAACAATCGTCAATTAGTTTTGAAATTAATTCTGGCTGTCAGAAAGAAATTGTAACATTATTTAGCCATTATTGAAAGGCAATTATAAAAAATAAAAAAATGAAAAAAATCAGTATTGTTATTTTATTCTTAGTGGTTTGTCTTACAACAAATAACTATTCACAAACATGTACCCTTCAATCAGTTTACTTTTCTTCTGGTGCTGTACAGGTAGAATTGATGATGACAGGATTTAATAATCAGGTTACAGCTCTTCAGTGGACAATTGACTACGATCCGGCTATTATGACTTATGTAGATGCAACTGATTGGTATACAGGGGTTACTGGTGCTTCGGTTTACAGCCCAACTCCCGGAAAAATATGTTTTTTATGGGGTGATATGCCGGTGGCAATTAACGGGGTTTTATGTAAACTTAATTTCTCTTATGCAGGGCCCGGATGTTCGTATTTAAACTTTTCCAGCGATCCAATAGACACAATCATTGCAGACGAATTTTATCAGTTCTATAATGTAACATATGTCAATGGCCAGGTTTGCGGAGGAGCTTGTTCAGGAGTAACAATTGGCGCCCAGCCTTTAAATCGGAATATGTGTGAAATCAGTGGAAACATTAATATATCTGTCGCTGCAAGTGGCTCAGCACCATTCTCTTATCAATGGCAA
Source organism: Bacteroidales bacterium (assembly GCA_018004645.1). Classification (GTDB taxonomy): domain Bacteria; phylum Bacteroidota; class Bacteroidia; order Bacteroidales; family CAIWKO01; genus CAIWKO01. The sequence continues at coordinate 3,153 of JAGNBV010000119.1, read as the reverse complement.
TATTTTAATGGTAGTTCATGGGTTAATGTTGTAAATGGGACACCCGTGGGCGCAATTTATGCTAATATGAATACAGATACATTGAATATTGCAGGAATTTCTGCCGCTAATACGTATAGTTACCGTTGTTATATTGCAAATTGCAATGGATCAAATAATGCAACGTCAAATTCTGCTATACTAACAGTGAATGCAAATCCGGCAGTCCCCATAATTATACCAACGTGCGCTGGCGGAATTGCTACGTTGGAAGCCCCGGCCGGTGCCTCTTCATATCTCTGGTCGAACGGGGATACTATACAAAACATCACAGTGACAACTGCGGGCAACTATACCGTGCAGACAGGAGGAATAAACGGTTGTATCGTTGAGTCGCAGCCATTTTTTGCTGGATTATCAATTAATCAGGACATATGTCTTGTTACAGTTGACAGCATTTCGGGAAAAAACAGAATCATATGGAACAAGCCACTTACAAATGCTATCGACCACTTTAATGTTTATGTGGAGGGTAATCAGCCCAATAGCTATAGTTTGCTGGGGTCAGTAAGTTATAATTCACTGAGTGTTTTCGTCGATAGTTTGGCTGATCCTATGCAACAAGCCTATCGCTATAAATTATCTGCAGTGGATACCTGTGGGATAGAAACTCCATTAAGTAATCATCATCAATCTATTTACCTCACGATTAATCCGGGTATTGGTAATACATATAATCTGGCCTGGACAAATTATGAGGGGTTTGCATTTGCATCTTATAATATTTACAGAGGCACTGACCTTTCGAATATGACTTTACTGACGACAGTACCCGACTCAATAAACTACTATACAGACCTCACACCCCCTGCAGGGAACCAATATTATCAGATCGAGGCTGTGAATCCGAACCCCTGTGCACCGTCGAAAGCAAAAATTCAGACGGCAAAATCAAACATTGTTCAAAGTGAACTATTAAATATCATAGACATAACAAAAAGCAATGATTCTTTCAGGATTTTTCCAAACCCTGCAAATGAATCCTTCACAATTGAGTTTGCTGAAAATAATGACTATGGCGCTTTTGTTGAAATATTCAACATTGAGAGGCGACTTATTAAACAAGTTTCCGTCAAACTAAAGAAAACCGAGATAAATATTTCATCTTTGCGATCCGGTATTTATATCGTTAAAATTGCCGGTTACAATGGCATTGCATTCAGGAAATTAATTAAAGAATAATTTTTTTTAATTCCAGAAAGAGGCCGTCTTAAATTGAGACGGTCTTTATTTTGTACATATCGGATGGCTGGCTTCAATTATATTGGTTTTACCTAGCCCTTCCATTAGTCTTACAATTCCGTCAAAATTCTGTATTCTCACTTCTGCATTCTGATTTTCTGGTTATCTTTGCTCTGTGAAAAAACTCTATAAAATACTGCGTTTTGCAAAGCCCTACTGGAAAGAGGCTTTATATACCATTTTTTTCAATATCCTTTCGGTAATATTTTCAGTGGTTTCTTTCGTGCTTTTTATTCCCATGCTCAACATTCTTTTCAAACAAATTGATGTGGTTACAATAGCGCCGCCTGTGGCCCTGAATCCCGACTCTATAAAACTTAATTTTTATTACTGGATCAGTCATGTGATTCAGACCAATGGCGAATTTGCCGCCCTTATGTATATCTGTATCGCCATCATCATCCTGTTTTTTCTGAAAAATTTTTTCCGTTATATGGCCATGTTCTTTTTGGCACCCATACGAAACGGAGTGGTTAAAGATATTCGCAACGAACTGTACCTGAAGATTATGATACTTCCGCTGGCTTATTACAGCGAACAACGCAAAGGGGATATCATGTCGAGAATGACCAACGATGTTCAAGAGGTACAATGGACCATCATGACTTCATTGGAAATGATTTTTCGCGAACCCCTGGCCATAATCACTTACCTGGTGTCTATGTTTTTGATTAGTCCGCAACTAACCTTGTTTGTTTTTGTTTTGTTCCCTGTCAGCGGTTTTATTATCGCCAAGATAGGCAGCAGCCTCAAAAGGACCTCAGCCAAAGGACAGGTGAAAATGGGCGAACTGCTCTCCAATATCGAAGAAACTATCAGCGGATTGAGGATTATCAAAGCTTTTAATGCCATAGATTCCGTAAATGAACGATTCAAAAAAGTAAACCACGATTATACCCGGCTGATGATACGGCTTTTCCGTAAACGAGACATGGCTTCGCCGCTCAGCGAATTTATGGCAATAATTGTGGTAGGGGCAGTGTTACTTTATGGCGGCACCTTAATTCTTTCGTCCGGGAGCCAGGAACTCTCCGCTTCGGTATTTATCACCTATCTGGTGATGTTTTCGCAGCTTATCAACCCCGTAAAATCTTTTACCGATGCCTATTCCAATGTGCAAAAAGGTGCCGCTTCAGTAGAACGTATCGAACAGGTGCTCAATGCAGAAGAAGTGATTACCGAAAAACCTGATGCAAAACCCATCAAAGAGTTTAAAAATTCTATCATATATAATAATGTTAGTTTTACTTACGAAAAAGAAGAGGTGCTTCATCGCATCAACCTCAAGATTGGCAAGGGTAAAACTATCGCCATTGTTGGGCCATCCGGTGCCGGAAAATCAACCCTCGTGGACCTGCTGCCCCGTTTTTACGATTGCACAGGGGGTGAGCTGCTGGTGGATGAGGTCAATGTGAAGGATTATGTTATATCTGACCTCAGGCAACTGATGGGCATCGTTACGCAGGAAACCATTTTGTTCAATGATACCGTGTTCAACAACATTGCATTCGGCATGGAAAAAGTAAGCGAAGAAGCCGTGATACAGGCGGCAAAAATTGCCAATGCACACGATTTTATCATGCAGCTCGAAAACGGTTATCAGAGTTATATTGGAGACAGGGGAATGAAGTTATCGGGCGGACAAAAACAACGGCTTAGCATTGCCAGGGCCGTGCTGCTCAATCCTCCGGTTATGATTCTCGATGAAGCCACCTCCTCGCTCGATACCGAGTCGGAACGCCTGGTGCAGGAAGCCCTGGTAAAACTCATGCAAAACCGTACTTCCGTGGTAATCGCTCACCGCCTTTCCACCGTTCAGTTTGCCGACGAGATTATTGTCCTGCAAAACGGCAAAATCGTGGAACGGGGCAC
>JAGNBV010000118.1 GCA_018004645.1 Bacteroidales bacterium | reverse complement strand
CCGCAGATACAGCAAAAATTGTCTGAAGTGCTCGGGATACCTGCCTACGACATTTCTGTTAAAGCCAAAACATCTGAAAAGTTAGGTTTTATCGGCAGGGAAGAGGGTATTTCCGCCTATGCGGTAACACTTATCGAATAGCGAAAAATTCCTGAAAATATCTAATTAGTGTCTATTAGAAAACTCGTGTTTGTACAAAGAAAACGTCAAGTTTGAGGCTTGCGAAGCGACAAAAAGCGGAGTTTACTGGTGTAAATGAGCATTTTTGTTGCAAGCGTAACGAAAAAATTGGCGTTTTCTTACAAACACTAATTATTTGAAAAACCGTTCGCTGAAGTTTACCAGATACAGCTTTTTGGTAGCCCGGGTGATAGCCGTATAAAGCCAGCGCAAGTATTCCGTGTTCACCATCTCTTCGGTAAGGTAACCCTGTTCAACAAATACCTGCTCCCATTGTCCACCCTGTGTTTTATGGCAGGTCATGGCATAGGCAAATTTTATCTGTAAAGCATTCATATACGGATCGTTATATATCATCCTGTATCTTTTGTTTTTTTCGGTAATGTGCATATAATTTTCCTGCACTGCCTGAAATAATTTTCGGAACTCAGCAATAGGTAGGGCGGGCGACTCCGAAGCCAGCGTGTTTAACAGCAGCTTGACTTCTATGTCTTTTTCTTCGGGATAATCCAGCAGCCGGATGGAGGCATCGGCAAACCAGAATTCTTCAGTAAATTGCTCTACTTTTCTGACACGTAAAACCTCTGCAATATCACCATTGGCAATGAACCCTGCTTTTGATTTTTTGGGCAGCCAGAAGTAATTATTTTTCACTACCATAATTTTGTCGCCGGCATTGATATCGCCTTCGCGGAACAAAAGCCTTTTGCGAATCTCGTTGTTGTATAAGTTGGCTCGTTTGTTCGAACGACAGATGATAATACTTTCGGTATCGCCTGATCCTGAATAGGCCGTATTCAGCGCTTCTTCGAGTTCGGAGCCGTTAATCCTTATCACATCGCGGTAAACGGCAGTCTCAAAAGTTATATTTTCCTTGCCGGAAGCGTTTATCAGCTGGCGAATATGCGTAGCATTGGCCAGAATGCCTGAGGATTCTTCCTGCCGCACCACCTCGGTAAGTTCAAAACCGTCGATATGTAAATGGAAGCTGCTTTTCAGGTATTTCTCATTCAGCGCAGGGCTTATATCGGTGCCTACCGGAGGTAATTGTGCCATGTCGCCCACGAAAACCAGCGAGCAGTTTTCGCCGCTGAAAACAAAGGTCAGCAAATCTTCGAGCAAATTTGAAGCAGGGAACAACTGGCTGGGCGTGGCCATTTCGCCGGCTATCATGGAAGCCTCATCCACGATAAAAACGGTGTTTTTCAGCTTGTTTTCGCGTAAGGACATCACATAGGAGGAATCATCTTCGCTAACGCGGTAAATGCCTTTATGAATGGTGTAGGCAGCCTCTGACGAATACGAGGCAAGCACTTTGGCTGCACGCCCTGTAGGGGCAAGTAACACCGTATTGATCTTCAGCGATGGAAGTATTTTTACCAGAACGCTTACTATGGTGGTTTTGCCGGTGCCCGCATAACCCTTTACCAGAAATAGTTTGTTCTGCTCTCGGGATACAATGAATTCCGAGAGTTTTTCGATTAAGATACTTTGGTCGGCTGTAGGGATATAGGGGAAGTTTTTAGTCAATAGTTCAGCAACTTCAGAAGATAACATTTGATGTTAAATTAAATTTTTAGGCCAGAGATTCGATTTGGTAAATATTCTATTACAAAGTAACGTAAAGAAAATGAGAGAAAATGAAATTAATTTGAGGGTAGTATCATATTAATTAGTTAAATAAAATTTAAATTATTAAAAATTTATTAAATTTGACTGATAATTTATTTATTTTTATACAAAGGAGGTTTTTATGTTATTAAATTTCAGGTTTTATGAAAAATGCGGAAAAGAGAGACTTCTACGGGATTGCCTGATTCTGGTATCAGTTTTTACTTTTTCAGGCACTGTTGTCAATGCACAGCAATCTGTGAATGCGTCAGGAGGCAATGCTTCGGGAACAGGAGGAAATGTGAGCTATTCAGTCGGACAAATAGTTTATACCACCCATACCGGAATAAATGGCTCCGTTGCGCAAGGCGTTCAGCAACCTTATGAAATTTCGGTCATCACCGCCATTGAGGAGGCAAAAGATATCGATCTTGTGTGCACCGCGTATCCTAATCCGACAGCCGGTCTTTTGACTTTAATTGTTCAAAATTATAAGCATGGGAAATTGGCTTATCAACTATATGATATGTCGGGAAAAGTTATAGAAAGCAAAGAAATAACAAGTAGTGAAACTGCTATTTCTTTGGTGGGTTATGCCGTTGCCACTTATTTTTTGAAACTGACAGACAACCATAAAGAAATTAAAACTTTTAAAATTATTAAAAACCAATAAACCATGAAAAAACTAATTACAATTTTTGCAGCAGTATTGATATCTGCAACCTTATGGGCACAAAGCCCTCAGAAAATGAGCTATCAGGCAGTTATCCGCAATAGCAGCAATCAGCTTGTGGCCAACAGTGTCGTTGGAATGAGGATCAGCATTATGAAAAATGCCCCAAACACCGGGATATTGGTTTATCAGGAGGTACAAACACCCACTACCAATGCCAACGGCTTAGTTTCATTAGAAATAGGTGGTAATTATTCCGGATTTGATACTATTCACTGGGCAAACGGGCCATACTTCATTAAAACAGAAACTGATCCTGACGGAGGCACAAACTACACTATTGTGGGTTCAAGTGAATTGCTTAGCGTACCTTATTCATTGCACGCTAAAACTGCGGAGAGTATAACAGGTTCTATCTCTGAGACCGATCCTGTTTTTGGTGCATCGCCGGCTGCAGGTATAACCGGTACAAATATTACCAACTGGAATAACAATATGCTCCCTGCAGGAACAAATTATCAGACTCTATATCATAATGGGACTTCCTGGATACCGGCAGGCAATATGACTAATGATGGTTATGATGTATGGATTAATAGTCTTCATACTCATTTTCCGATTGAAGCGGATCAGGGAATGATCTCATCCGGCCCTATATATATAAACAACACACCTGGTATGCCTCCCATGTATGTTTCATCTTCAACTAAGGTTGATAACTTAAATGTTGATTTGCTTGATGATAAACATGCTTCAGATTTTGTTTCGTTGGGCATGGCTGGCAATATTAACTATATCCCAAAGTGGACCAGCAGTTCGGGTTTAGGCAACAGCCTGATATATGATGCCGGCAGCAATGTTGGCATTGGTACTACATCCCCAACATCAACGTTTGAAGTCCAAAACAGTTATGGTGTTGTCGCACGGTTCGTAGGTGAGTCGGCAATGGCATCATCTGATACTTATGTAGGGATCAGGGACCTGACCGGGGGTGTGGATTGGTACCTGTGTGCAGATCAGGGAGGCAATTTTTCCATTAACCAGGGCGGGGGGGCTAATCGAATCTCTATTAATCACACTACTGGCAATATCAGCATGGGCATGGGCTCTACTGCGGACAAACTGGCTGTGAACGGTGTAATTTCTGCAACGGGCGGAAATTCAACGCAATGGAATTCTGCTTATGGTTGGGGCGACCATGCATCAGCAGGTTACCTGACAAGTTATACCGAAACCGATCCCATTTTTATAGCTTCTCCTGCAGCCAGTATAACAGGAGGAAACATAACAAACTGGAATAACAACATGCTTCCCGCCGGATCAAGTGGACAAACCCTGCGGCATGATGGTAATTTTTGGGCTTCAACCAGTAATTTATATAACGATGGAACCCGCATAGGGATAGGGATGGTTCCTAATAATGACGTATTACTTGATATCCATGGAGGAACTGGTCAGCCCTTCGCGATGTCGCATTATACATCTGCAATAACCGGAAGTTACACAACCGATGGTTTTATGGTAGGGCTTTCCGGAAATGATGGGGTTGCTTATGTATGGAACCATGAAACACAACCAATTATTTTTGGAACAAGTTCAACTGACAGAATGATTATTGATGCCTCAGGTAATATAGGGATAGGAACTTCTTTGCCTTTAGCCCAATTGCACACTACCGGGACGGTAAGATTTGAGGGTGCCGGTGTGCCTGGCCCTGGAAAAGTTCTTACTTCGGATCTAACGGGTAATGCTACGTGGCAGAGCTCTTCAGGAATGCCAGGTGGTTCGTCCGGACAAACATTGAGGTACAGTGGATCTACGTGGGTGGCCAGCAGTACAATATATAACGACGGCTCTAACGTGGGAATTGGGACATCTTCTCCGTTGCAGAAACTTGATGTGTCAGGGGGATCGATTCGAACAACAGGTCAGTTAATTTCCACACTGGCTACAGGAACTCCGCCTATGACTGTTAGTTCTACCACAGCGGTTACCAATTTGAATGCTGATATGCTCGATGGGAACCATGCAGGTAATGCCACCGGAAATATTCCTGTTTCTAACGGGACAGTTAATACCAACCTGAATGCCGATATGGTGGATGGTATTCATGCAGGAAGTTTGGAAAAGACTGTGGCCAGCGGATTGGTTCCAGCGGGTAGTTCTATCGATATAACTATACCAAATTATCTTCCTTTTACCTTGCAGTTATCTTCTGGATGGCCGGCTAGGTTAACAACTAATTCTGGCGGGCAGGCATTAATACAAGGAGCGGCAAATGATCAAGCTGTCGGAATGCTTATTTCATGCAGCAATGGTGCGGAACATGCCGGTGGACTTGGTACAGCTACCGTTACTTCAACCTATAAGTCGGCAAATATGATTGGCTCAGTCAATATTATTACGTTTGGAGGAACCGGTGGAAATCTGTATACCATAAGTACCACGGGTACAAACCTTGTTTTGCGGTTAACTACTGCTCCCGGTTCCATTGAGCTGATGTATAAACTTGTGTATTAAAGAGGGCTGCCTGTAAAATAATTTGTTCGCCTCATGTTGGTGAACAATTATATGTCCATGTTGCAAATAATGTGTTGTTATTATTTTATACTTTTGCCAAAAAGTATAAATGAGTTATGTCAAAAACAGCATTAATCACCGGCGCTTCCAGCGGTATCGGGAAGGAACTGGCGCGCATACATGGCTCCCGCGGCGGGAACCTGGTTCTTGTGGCCCGCAACAAAATGAAACTCGATGAGTTAAAAACGGAACTTGAATCGAAATATAAAATTAGTGTTCATGTAATCAGCAAAGACCTGTCGGATGTGGATTCAGCCCGTGAGGTGTATGACGATGTGAGAAAACGTAATATCAAAATAGATTATCTGGTGAATAATGCCGGTTACGGCGATTACGGCCTGTTTGCCGAAACCAATGATGAAAAAGAATCCAGGATGATCTTTCTGAATATTCTTACGTTGACACGACTGACAAAGCTATTTTTGCCCGGGATGATCGGCAATGGTGGTGGAAAAATTATGAATCTTGGATCTACGGCTTCGTTTCAGCCGGTGCCGCTTATGGGGGTTTATGCGGCCACCAAAGCCTATGTGCTCAGTTTATCAGAGGCGCTGAACAACGAATTGGAAGGGACAGGGGTTACCGTAACGGCTCTCTGCCCGGGCCTCACCGAAAGCGGCTTTGTAGATGCGGCTGCCATGAATCAAAGTAAAATGGCCAAACAAAAAAAACTGCCGGGCGCTGCCGAAGTGGCCGAATTTGGCTATCAGGCAATGTTGAAAGGGAAGCCGGTGGCTGTTCACGGCTTTAAAAACCGGCTGCTGACCATAGCGCAGGGCCTGGCGCCGCGCAAGCTGGTGGTGAATATGACCCGAAAGCTTATTGAGACGAGATAGGTGCAGGCTGCTATTTCACAGGGATGATAAATGTTTTGATAAATTCGTCCCAGGTCTTATTTTTATAATGATTTTCAAAAATATACACCAGCACGGGATATAAAGCTTCCGGTGTCAGGTATTGTCCGGCATGGGAGACAAATTTCAGGTCTTCATCAAAAAACAATACCGACGGCATAACGATGCGTTCGCCAAGAATGTAATGCAGAAAGGGGTGAAGCCCCGTATTTTCCAGTGTCTTAACAAAAACCTGGTTTTGGTATTTTATCGTATCGCTTGTTTCCGGGTCAAGCAATACCGCGTTGTAATGGTCATTGATATATTTTGTTACAATACTGTTGTTAAAGGTGCTTCTGAGCATTACTCTCCCGCCGTTGCACCATGCGGCATTCAAAAAGACCAGTGTTTTTTTCTTTTGGCTAGTGTCGGCCGGTTTCAGATCGTTAAGCGATTTGATCCACCGCACAGTATCCGTATTGACAAAACCGGAATCCGGATAAAAGGCCTTGTAATAATATTGTTGAAAATCTTTTACGGCCGTAGTGTTGAAAATATGTTCGACGGTAAAGACCAGGATGGGCTCGATATCTTTGACTTTGAGGTAGCCGGGAGCCAGCATTTTAAATTTGTAATTGTTGTTGTAAAACACCAGGGTAGGATAGGACATTTTTCCTTCGAGCAGGATAACCGCCAGGTCGTTGGGCGAGCGGTTTCCGGTGTTTTTGTTGGCATATTTTTTTTCCTGAAATTCAACTGTGTCTTTGGTCTCGGCGTTGAAACGCACGGGATAAAAATAGGTGTTGATGTAATTGGCTAATCCCTGATCAGAAAAAGTGGTTTTCATCATGTGTTTGCACCAGCCGCACCAATCGGTGTAAACGTCGATTAGTATGGGCTTGGGGTTGGTTTTGTTAAGTTCCTGTGCCGTTTTTATATCTATCCAGTTTACCAGTCCCAGGTTTTCGGCACCGGTGGTCTGGCCTAAAGCTTTTAAGCCAAGGAAAATGATGAGGAGGGAGCCAAAGATTTTTTTTTGCATGGCGGAAAATTATTCCTTCGGTTTTTTAAGATAATTTTTTGTGAAAACAAAGATACGCAAAACCTTTATTTCAGGCGGTAAAGTACTGCCTGTTCGGTATAAAAAATTTCGATGATGTCGAGCATCATCAGGTTTACCAGGATAGTTTCGGCACTGTTTTTTTTAATTCCCGCCAGGCCACAAAATTCCCGCAGTGTAATAAACGGGTTGGTGGTAAGGTAGTCCAAGAGCTTTTTTTCTTTTTCGGTGTAGGTAATATGTGTGGGATAGGCTTTCAGTTTTCGTTTCCATACCCTCAAATGTACCTGTGATGCCTGAAAATTTTTATCCTCAACTCTTACGTAGGCAAGCCATTTACCGTTGTAATCCTGTGCATAGCATATTTCACCGGTCAGTTTGGGAACAATGATTTCGAGCACGGTTTTTTTCTCTTCGAGGTATTGGTTGATTTTCAGTGTCATGGGCGGCTTGCAAAACATCTGTGCGGCGGCTTCGGCCATATATACCTCTTCCTCGCTGCGGACGCCGGCAATTTTCCCGTTGTCTTTCACGCCAATCAGCAATATGCCGCCGTCGGTGTTGGCAAATGCGGAGATGCTTCGTGCTATTTTTCGTGAGTCGGAGATCTCAAACTTGAAGT
>JAGNBV010000117.1 GCA_018004645.1 Bacteroidales bacterium | reverse complement strand
ACCGATGGTACGGCTTATTTGCTATTTACCTCCGGAAGTACCGGAAAACCTAAAGCGGTGCCTATTTCCAACAGGAATGCAACGGCCTATATCGATTATATGTTCGGGCTTTTTGAATTTAACCATGAGGACAGGTTTTATCAGGCTTCCGATATGACCTTCGACCTCAGCGTACAGGATATTTTTTTATGCTGGAAAGCCGGTGCCTGTCTGTGCGCCCCCAAAGATAATACCCTGGCAGCCATACCGCGTTTTATCAAAGACAAGAAACTTACCGTATGGCTGTTTGTGCCCTCCGCGTCCCTGTTGTTTTCCAAAATGAGGTTGCTGAAACCCAACGCATTCCCCTCCTTGCGATACAGCATGTTTTGCGGGGAAGCCCTGCCGGAAACTACCGCTGCTGCCTGGCAGGCTGCCGCTCCTAACTCGGTGGTGGTAAACCTCTATGGCCCTACCGAAACGACAGTGGCTATTGCCCACTACCAATGGAAAACAAACAAGGAAGAAAATAATTGCATCAACGGTATCGTACCCCTGGGAAAAGTTTTTGCTACCCAACAATACTGCGTTGTAGATGAAAGCCTGACTCCTGTGGAAAAGGGACAGGTTGGCGAACTTTGTCTCAGCGGGTCGCAGGTGTGCAAAGACTACTTCCGCAGTAGCGAAAAAGACGAAAAATCTTTTATTAAAATACCCTCACTGTCTGATGAAACCTGGTACAGGACGGGCGACAGGGTCATGGCAGATCAGAGTGATTGCTTGTATTTTTTCGGAAGAAACGACAGCGAATTAAAAATAAAAGGTTACAGGGTCAACCTGTTGGAAATTGATCATGCTATTGGCAGTTTTTTCAGCAAGGCCGTTGTTGCCACTGTGGCCCTGGCCGACCGTGACAACGGAACAAATTTTATGGTTACTTTTATAAGTAATACGGACAAAGAAAATAAATTGGACGAAGTCGCCGTTTTAACTATGTGCAAACAAATTTTACCTCATTATATGTTACCGGAGCGTGTAGTATTTATTGATGAAATGCCACTGAACAGCAATGGGAAAATTGATAGAAACGCGCTGATAAGAAAATATGAAACAACCTGCCTGTGATGGAAACAAAAGAAAATGAAATTTATGGATTTATTGTTACCCGCCTTGCCGAAAAACTAAACAGGGTAGGCTTTTCAGAAAAAGACCTGACACCGGGTTTCAACCTGACCAAGTCCGGGTTGCTCGATTCTATGGCCTTTGTGAACCTCGTAGCCGATATTGAAAAAAATTACAACATTGAGGTGGATTTTGAAGAGGCTTTCCAGAATCCCGATTTCACTAGTGTTTCAGGCCTGATCGCGGTAGTGGAAAAACAAATAAAATGAACGATATCACCATACATGCCGTAACAGAAAAAGACCTGGACATCATTGCCCGTGTCAAAGAACTATTTACAGCGATGTATCATGAGTATGCCGGTATGGGTTTGTCAATAACACTTCCGGGCAATAGTGCAGCGTTGTGGATGAATTCGGTGTTGCCCGCCCTCAACAGGATGAATATGCTTTATGTGGCGCTGGTAGAAGGGGAGGTTGCGGGATTTATTTTTGGATATTTTAATTTTACCAGAGACTACCTGGGTGCAACAAAAACAGGTGTTATCTCTGAAACCTATGTGGTGCCGCACCTGCGGTCAAAAGGTGTGGGCCGCATACTGCTTGGCGCCATGGAAAAATGGTTCATTGAAAAAGGCATTGCCACTGTGGAATTGCAGACGTTATACCGCAACGAAAAGGCTGTTGCCTTCTGGGAAAAAGCAGGCTATACAAAGGAAAGCATTCACTTCAGGAAACTTAGTTTAACCCACGGCAACTGATGGTGGAACAACACATCGCTTACACGAAAATTATTGACGGGCTGGACATCCACCCGGGCGATGTCTTATTCGTTACATCGGATATCTCACGGCTTGCCTTTCATACCATAAGAGCCGAGGGGAGCTTTGACGCCAACCTGTTTATCGACAGCATACAGCAAAAACTGGGCAGCGAGGGGACCCTGCTGTTTCCTGCTTATAATTTTCTGCTGGAATCGGGTGATAAATTTGATGCTAAAAAAACCAGCCCCTTTCTTTGCGGGGCCTTGTCTCTGACGGCATGGCAGCGTCACGACTTCCGGCGGACCAAACATCCGCTTCACTCTTTTATGGTATGGGGAAAATATTCAGGACAACTCTGTGCGCTGGAAAACAAAAGTTCTTTCGGCAATGATTCGCCCTTTGCCTTTATGCACCGGCAAAAAGCCAGGATGCTATGCATAGATATCGACCTGTGGGGCTCTTTTACCTTTATTCATTACATTGAACAAATGGAGAAGGTCGGCTACCGTTTCCGGAAAAAAATCCTGATTGATTATACAGATGAGTCAGGCGCTACATCAACTAACGATTATTGTGTCTTTAAAAAAATTCCGGGCATCGAAATGGTTTTTCATCGAATGGAAAAAATTTTAAAAGAACAACAGGTTTTTACCGATGTGTATGTCAACAAGAGCTTGTTTAGGTTGATTCCGCTTGATGATAATACATTTTCATTTTTTATCAATGATATCAGGTACAACAAAGGCCGGAATATTGCCCGGTTCAATGCTGTTTATTTTTTGAAAGATATAGCCCGGCCGGTGTTGAAAAAACTCAGGTTTTTTACCCCTTTAAATGAAAAAATAAGCGATGCTTCAGGTATATAGCTCACAAATAAGCCCGCGGGTTACTTTTATTTTTGATTTAATTTTCAAAGATATTTTAGGACTGGAGTATTACCTGACCGACAACAGCGAGGCGTTTCAGAACTTTGCGGGGCCGAGGTTAAGTTATTCGGGCTCCAGGATCAGCAACGAATTTTTTATTGAAGCGCACGGGTTGCTTTTTGAAAATGATGTAAAGCCTTTTTCAATTCATGTTTCGACATGGAACGGCACTAAAATTTTTTTTGAAACCTCAGCCGGCTCCGATATGCCGTTTGATGTTTTTGCGGCGTCTTTCTGGCTGGTAACACGCTACGAGGAGTACCTGCCATCTTCACGCGATCAGCACAATCGTTTTATGGCTGCCGAAAGTCTGGCCTTTAAGAATGATTTTTTGCAAAAACCCGTGGTGAATAGTTGGGCGGCCATGCTGAAGTATTTGCTGTTGAAACAGTTTCCCGGATTGGTTTTTACTCCGCCGGAATACTCTTATATTTCGACTTTTGATCTTGACAATGTGTATTGCTACAAAGGAAAGAGCTTTTGGCGAAACGCTGGCGGAGCTGTCAAATCGCTCATGAGAATGGATTTTGCTGGGATTGCTGAGCGGATAAGGGTGTTATCCGGTAACATGTCAGATCCTTACGATCAATACGAATTTCACCGGAGTTTACAGGAGCAATATGGGTTTCCGGTAATTTATTTTTTGCTTTACGCTAAAAAATCCCGTTTTGATGGGGCTGTATCTCCCGCCAGTAAGGCATATCAGGCCCTTATCGAAACCTTAAAAAAATATGCTGAAACAGGTATTCATCCATCGTATTATACCGTTGAAAACCCCGAGTTGTTGCAGTCCGAAGTGTTTCGGTTGTCCAAAGCCTTGAAAGAACCCGTTACAAAAAGTCGTCAGCATTTTCTCAGGCTGTCTTTTCCGGCTACTTACCAAAACCTGGTGAAGTCCGGCATCACGGAGGATTATTCCATGGGATACCAGTCGCACCCCGGATTCCGTGCAGGTATTTGCACCCCATATTTTTTCTATGACCTGGAAACCGAAGCAGCCACCAGTCTTAAAATTTTCCCTTTCTGTATCATGGATTCAATGCTGTACGACTACATGAAACTCAGTCCCGCTGAAGCATGGCCGCATATCCAAAACCTGGTAGGCGAAGTGAAAAAGATAAATGGGACACTGATCACGATATGGCACGACCGCACATTCTGCAATACCGGCAAGTACAAGGGGTGGAAAGAATTATTTGCAGAAACAGTCAAGCTGGCTTATAAGCAGTAAGTATTGGTGCCTGTTATTTTCAGGGTCGTTGATTTTTTTGCTCCCCGAAAAGTTGGCGATACGTATAAAACTCAACCTGTCCGGGGTATTTTTTTTGAACTTTTAAAATAAATTCTTTCAGCATCCCCATGGAATATTTCCCCATGCTTTTGGGATGGCCGATAGCGCATAGCAGCACTTCATCAGACATACGGTATTTCCGTAAGCAATGATCCAGTATTCTCATAAGGTAATCTGCCGAAAAAGTATAATTGTCGAAACTTAACATTCGGCTCGAAAACAACTGCGTGATTTTGTTCTTCAGCGTAGCCGGCCTCCCCGCATGTATCTGATTCCCGTGATTGACGGGGGCGCGTGAAGCATATTTTTTTAACTTAAACCGCGTGGGTATTTCAAAAATTGTCTTTGGTATGCCGGCGATAGGTATCTCCAGGATTCCCGTACCGGCATCCTGTTTATAGTTGCCACCGGCGTCAATAAACCAATTGGGCTTTTTGGACATGCCCCCGAAATCAATAGTTGATAATCCGGAACTGAACCTGTAGTTTTTACAAACCGAACTATCATAGCGGATTCCTTGTGCCGTAAGGTTTTTAAAAATTTCGGCACTGCCGGGATCGAGATGGTACCCGCCTGCACGAAACGCCAGGCATTGGTAATCGCTCAGCGGAACAGAGCAAAGTTCTGTAAGGAAATTCACTCCGTGTTTAATAATTTTCCCGATGTTCCACTCCTGATGCCCCATAAAATCTGCCAGGCTGAAATCTTTGGATGGTGAAAAAGTGTGTCCGTCAAACGCCGTTGTTAGCCAGTGGGGGTGCAGGTGAAGCTGCACGTCGTGATCGTTGCACAGGGCTTTATGAAGCTGGTCTTCGTAAGGATAAAAAAAATTGTTTTTATCCCACTCGTTGAACCTGTAGGCACACAAAATATCGGTAAACAAGGTAACACGGACACCCGTCTGTTCTGCGATGTCCAGCACCTTGTCGGTAGGGTCAAACAAAGCATCCCTTGCCGAAGTTCTTAAGCCTCCCAAAGGTAATTCGTGATCGAAAGTCAAAAACAGTTTACACTTCATTGCTTTGATTTTTATTCAGCCGCTCGCCAATAATCACCGGTTCAATTATCTACAAAGTTAACTATACTTTATTAAATTACATACATTTCTTTCTGTGTGCCATGGTTATTTGGAGCGGTATGCTCCAGGCACAAGCCGGGCTTCGGAACTTCTCCCTTATGAATTGTCCTTAAATGAAAATGCTCGTATGTTCGTAATAATTTTTTTAATTTTGAAGTCAAACATTTCTTATGAATCACGCCGAAAAAATTTCAAAAGGCCTGGGCTTGCAACAACAGCAGGTGGAAAACACCATTTATCTGCTCGATAATGGCGCCACAGTGCCTTTTATAGCCCGTTACCGTAAAGAACTTACCGGTTCGCTGGACGAGGTGCAAATAAGCGATATCCGCGATATGAACCACCAGCTTATCGAACTTGATAAACGCCGTACTACTATCCTCGAATCCGTCAGGGAACAGGAAAAGCTCACCCCGGAGCTGGAAAAATCCATCATGGAAGCACAAAGCATGTCGGAATTGGAAGACCTGTACCTGCCCTATAGGCCGAAACGTAAAACTCGCGCCACCATTGCCCGGGCTAAAGGCCTGGAGCCTCTGGCTACCATAATTCTAAAGCAGGATAATACCGACATCGACCTGAAAGCTATGGAATTTGTTGATGAAGAAAAAGGAGTCCCATCTGTGGAGGAAGCTATTGCCGGGGCGTGCGACATCATTGCTGAATGGATTAACGAGGATAATCAGATAAGATCACGGATCAGGATACTTTTTGAAAAGGAATCGGTAATTAGTTCCAGGGTGGTAAAGGGTAAGGAAATAGAAGGCAGGAATTATGAGATGTATTATGAGATGAATGAACCCCTCGTCAAGTCACCTTCACACCGCGTATTGGCCATGTTCCGCGGCGAAGCGGAGGGTTTTTTAAAAATTTCTATTGAGCCTGCAACCGAAAAGGCGCTGGCCATCATCGAACGTAATGTCATTAAAGCCCGGAACAAAGCTTCCGACCTGGTAATAAAGGCGATAGCCGATTCGTACAAACGGCTTCTACAGCCTTCGATGGAAACTGAAATGAGGCAATTAGCCAAAGAACGGGCCGATAATGAAGCCATACGCGTGTTCGCGGGAAACCTAAAACAATTGTTGCTGGCGCCGCCTTTAGGGCAAAAAACTGTCCTGGCCATAGATCCCGGCTTTCGTACGGGTTGCAAGGTGGTGGTACTCGATAAAAACGGTAAACTGTTGCATAATGAAACTATTTATCCGCATCCGCCACATAATGAGATGAAACAAGCCATCAATAAGATTGAAAGCCTGGTGGATGCCTATAAAATTGAAGCCATTGCTATCGGAAACGGAACAGCCGGCCGCGAAACCGAGAATTTTGTCCGGAAAATAAAGTTCAAGAAAGATGTTATCGCTATCGTGGTAAACGAAAGCGGCGCTTCCGTGTATTCGGCGTCTGCTGTAGCCCGCGAAGAATTTCCTGATTATGATGTTACCGTCAGGGGCAGCGTTTCAATTGGACGGCGTCTGATGGATCCCCTGGCCGAACTGGTAAAAATCGATCCGAAATCTATTGGCGTTGGCCAATACCAGCACGATGTAAACCAAAATGCCCTCCAGAAGAGCTTGGAAGATGTAGTGGTGAGTTGTGTGAATTCTGTGGGCGTTGATTTGAATACGGCCAGCAAAGAACTGCTGACTTATGTATCGGGTGTAGGACCTGCGCTGGCAAAAAATATTGTCGAATTTCGTAATAAAAACGGCTCTTTCAGCGGCCGGGGAGGATTGAAAAAAGTGCCGCGTTTCGGTGAAAAAGCATTTGAACAGGCTGCTGGATTTTTGCGTATTACCAATGCTGAAAACCCGCTGGACGCCAGTGCCGTGCATCCCGAGAGCTATGAAATAGTAAATAAGATGGCATACACACTTAATTGTACCGTGCCGGACCTTATGAAGGACGAAAGCCTGAGAAAACAAATAAAATTGCAGGAGTTTATTACCGAAAAAGCAGGCCTGCCCACTCTTAATGATATCATGCAGGAATTGGCAAAACCCGGCCGTGACCCGCGGCAGAAATTCGACCTCTTTGAATTTGATAAAAATATCCACGACATAAAAGACCTTATCCCCGGTATGGAACTGCCGGGAATAGTAACTAACATTACCGCCTTTGGCGCCTTTGTTGATATTGGTGTTCATCAGGATGGCCTGGTGCATATCAGCCAGATGGCCGACCGTTTTATTACAAATCCCAATGAAGTGGTAAAACTAAATCAGAAAGTTAGAGTCAAGGTCGTAAGTGTTGATGCAGACAGAAAAAGAATTCAACTTTCCATGAAAGGTGTTACATCAAAGTAATAAAAAAGGCAGCCCGCGGGCTGCCTTTTTTGTTTTCAGATAATACCGTCTATTTGGTAATTACCATTCGTTTGGTTAGTTTCTGACCCTTGTAAGCCACTGAGTAGAAATAAATACCATCCGGGATGATTGACGCGTCAAGCTCAATCTTGTTTTCACCCTTCACGGCATCCATTTCTTTGGTGCTTACG
>JAGNBV010000019.1 GCA_018004645.1 Bacteroidales bacterium | reverse complement strand
TGGGCGGCTGCTGAATCGGAGATAACTTTTGGCGCTAATCCCTTTATGACCACCAACAGTGTCCCTACCAACATAGAAGGCGGAGCTATCGGATGCTGGACAGGATACACCGCCACTTACGACACCATTATTTGCAATCCATAAAACAAAAAAATATGACAGAAGACATTGAAAAAGTAAGAGTGCTTATCATAGGCTCGGGACCGGCAGGCTACACGGCAGCCATCTATACTTCCAGAGCAGAACTAAAACCGATACTTTATCAGGGACTGCAGCCGGGGGGCCAATTGACCATAACAACTGATGTGGAAAACTTCCCGGGATACCCTGAAGGCATCAGCGGCTATCAGATGATGGAAGATATGCGCAAACAAGCTGAACGCTTTGGTGCCGACATCCGTTGGGGAGTAATTACCAGTGTGGATTTTTCAGAAAGGCCTTTCAAAGTGGTTGCCGACGAAACAAAGACCATACTTGCCGACAGTGTCATCATTGCCACCGGCGCTTCTGCCCGATGGCTCGGCCTGGAAACCGAAGAAAAATACCGGGGTTACGGCGTATCGGCCTGTGCCACCTGCGATGGTTTTTTTTACAAAGGCAAAGATGTGGCAGTAATTGGCGGTGGCGATACCGCTGCCGAAGAAGCTACGTATCTGGCCAAAATCTGCAAAAAAGTGTACCTCATCCATAGAAGAACCGAGATGAGAGCTTCCAAAGCCATGCAAAACAAAGTGTTCAATACGCCCAACATCGAAAGACTCTTCGGCTATGTTCCCGTAGAAATCACCGGCGAAAAAAATGTTGACGGCCTGACAATAAAAAATGTAACAACACAGGAAATCAGCAACATCGTTGTTGATGGTGTTTTTGTCGCTATTGGCCATACGCCGAACTCCGCGATTTTCAAAGGACAAATAGAAATGGATGAAAACGGCTACATTATAACGGTGCCCGGAAGCACCAAAACCAATGTGGAAGGTGTGTTTGCAGCCGGCGACGTGCAGGACACCCACTATAAACAAGCCGCCACAGCAGCCGGCACGGGTTGTATGGCAGCCATCGAAGCTGAACGTTTTCTCAACTCCGTATCCTAAAAGCGTGTTTTAGAAAATAAATTACTTTTTCGCAGCAGCTATCTGTTCAGCGATGAGCAACGCATTGTATAAATTTGCCACGCCGCCGCTAACCGACAGTGTGCTGAAACTTACTCTTTCGCCTTTGCCCGCCTCTGTTGGCTTCTGCACCATCTGATCCACACTGGTTACCGATTTCATAATGGCTTCTTTCACTTCTGAAGCCGACAATTGAGGATAATAACTTCTGATGACGGCAGCCATGCCGGCTACCACAGGACTGGCCATACTTGTCCCGCTGAATGCTCCATAGCGGTTACCAGGTTTAGTACCCCACAGATCAACACCGGGGGCAAATAAGTCAACCGTTTTGGTGCCATAATTGGAAAAGTTGGCAGCCAGGTCGTCATCCACCTTCATAGAACTTGCGCCTACAGTAAGCCAGTTGTTGGTGATGGGCTTCCCGTCGGCCCCGATGTGTGTCGGATAATTAGCAACCAAGTCGTTGTTTTCTGCATCGTTGCCTGCCGCATGAACCAGCAACACATCGTATTTATCAGCCAGTGGCAACACCTCGTCCACAAATTTCTTCTGGGGCGAAAAAGCTTTCCCGAAGCTCATATTGATGACTTTGGCGCCGTTCTCGATAGCATAGCGAATACCGTTTGCCACATCCTTGTCGCGCTCATCGCCATCGGGAACAACCCTTATAATCATAAGTTTAACATCGGACGCTATACCGTCAACACCTTTGCCGTTGTTCCGCACAGCGCCGATCTCGCCGGCAACAAAAGTGCCGTGTGCAGGCTCGGGGCCTGTAACATCGTTGTTGCCATAAAAACGGTTGCTGTTATCCTTATAATCATCACCCACAATTTCTCGTCCATCAAAATCAAGATTATAATGATAGGTGAGCTCGCTATTTATTTCATCTCCGTATGCAATCAGATCATCGGCACTGATACCGAACAACTGCCATACCCTGAGTTTTTCGGCGCTTTCAGCCACAGCCGCCGGCGCCTTATTTAGTTTTTTCAGGTCTTTGATCGAGTAATCCTGCTTTTTCAGGTATGCTTTCACAATACTGTCGGCAACTTTGAGTTCCCTGCCTGATTGTGCCATGCCAATATTAGCCTGCGATTCCTGAGATTTTTCATTATAAACCTCTTTTACCTTTTGGTACAGCTCAAATTCCTCTTTATCGGCCACGGATGACTTATCCTTTCCCCTGTATTTCGGGTCGAGTTCCTTATACAGGCGTGTCACCTCCAGGTTATCCTTATCCACATTTTCGCCTTTTGCATTCCCGATAAAATTCCATCCATGGATATCGTCAATATAGCCGTTTTTATCATCATCAATACCGTTGCCGGGAATTTCGTCCGCGTTGACCCAAATATTTTCTTTCAGGTCTTCATGCATAATATCCGTTCCTCCATCAATTACGGCAACAATAACGGTTTGTGATTTTTTATTCTTCAACAGTTCTTTGTAAGCCTTTTCGGTACTGACACCTAAAACCTTATCCAGTTGCAAGTCTTTATTGTACCAGTTGTTGAGTTTCTTCTGGTCCTGTGTTTGAGTAAAAGCAGATGAAAAAACACAAAATAGTATAGCCAGTGAGGTTAATATTCTTATCATGACTTTTAGTTTTTTTTATAATAACAAAATTCCTGCAATATTAGTATATAAGCGGGACTTTAAAAGAATAAAATTCTTAAACACACGAAAAAACTTTTGATTCGCTAAACTCAGCGAATTATTTATTCCAGTGCTGACAATAACAGGATTATGGCAATATGTTCGATTGCGATTATACCCAACCTTTAGAAGATCCGGCCAGAAAAGGTTTTTTATCCTTTTTTTTTAGAAGATCAGTAACAACAAATTTATAACCTTCAAACCTCGCGATACAAGGCAGCTCAATAAAGAAACACCTATAGTTATGCCTTCTGTTTTATTCGGGACGCAGGTCACCCTGATGCATTAATTCCATGGTCCACAGATTGTCGGACTGCTTTTTCCATACGGAGGTATAATTACCATCCGTTGAAGCCACCACCGAATCATTCTGAGTTAAATCAAAAGTATAAAAACCCGTGATAAAAGCCATATCAGCAGATGCTCCGGAGGCAATATTGGTCAGCTTCAGGTTGGCCATATTAAAAATGGTTGGATTAACCCATTTAATCATGATGGAATCCTTTCCTTTTAAAGAATAGTTTCTGTATAAAAACAGAGCATTGTCGGAAAAGATATCAGCAACAGCATTGGTATCTTTTTGATTCCATGCGGTAGCGAACTTTCCAATCAGCGAATCCGGAGACACCAGCGTTTCCTGCTTTTTGCATTTGTTATTATCACAACATGATGTTAGCATAAAAACAACCATCGCTGTGAGTAGAGCACTTAATACTTTTGTTGATTTCATAATTTTTTGGATTTATAAAAAATAATTACAGCAAATATAATCAAAAACATTCCGTTTAGTTAATTTTTTATAATTTAATATTGTATTCACAATAAATTTTATGTGTAATGCACATGCAAAAATGAACTTTTCCATATACAATAGATGCTTAGCAAGAAAATCAAAAGAAATTGTCTATTTGCATATGCCGAACACTGCTGATCGCGTTGTTGCAAGCTGTCTCACAACCAGCACATATGTCGCAGCAGGCAAACCCTTTAAATTTATAGTTTTGTGATTCTTCCCCCTGTTGCAATTCATAATTGCAGAAGCACTTATCTTTTTCCCATATAAATCATAAATTTCAATATCGGCCCTGCCCTTTTCATTGGCGACAAAGTCAATATTCAGCATACCTTCCGCAGGATTGGGGTAAACAATCATTTTATCATCCGTGCTGATTCCTTTTTCACTGAATGTTCCTAAGGTATGATCAAAAGGCTCAATCATAATTACGCCCGCGTGAAAATCCGTCAAATAAATAGTCCCGTCCGGCCCGACAGTTACGGTACCGCTTCCATAGAGGTTTTTCCATCCGCCTGTGCCGCGGCATTCAGCCACAAGCACAGCGCTGTTCATGGAAGAGATATCATAAACTTTTAATCCGAAAAATCTGTCCGCAACATAGAGGTATTTGTTTTTCAGTTCCAGTCCCATCGCCCGCTGGCCGAACTTAAAATCCATGGCAAGTTCATTCAGGGCGCCTCCGACCCAGTTAAACCACGCAAACTGTGCCCCATAAGCCACGGCAATGATTCCATTTTCAATGGATATGGAATGTATCTCATCATCGAAAAGACCAAAAAAACCA
Organism: Bacteroidales bacterium; assembly: GCA_018004645.1. GTDB lineage: Bacteria > Bacteroidota > Bacteroidia > Bacteroidales > CAIWKO01 > CAIWKO01. The sequence goes on along the minus strand of JAGNBV010000019.1, from coordinate 31,924 downwards.
AGCGAAAGTTTTATGGTATCCAGAAACATAAATCCGTCATTATATACATGCTGTGCACACAGGTAATGTATGTTATTAATGGTTTTTCCATAGTAAACCGTATCTCCCGAAACGGCTATGCCTCTCGAATCGCTGTTCATCGAATCCAGAGCCAGATCGTGAAAACTGCCTCCAGAATCAAAAGGATCAAAAAGAGTTATCCATTGTTTACCCAGGAGGTTATCGTAGGAAGCCACCATTCGTATGCGCGCATTCGTCTGCAACACGTTCATGTGTGTCATATAGTTTTTGTTCATATCCCAGGCCAGTTGCTGTGTCCCGCCCGACAACCAGGGTTTTATATTGTAAACTTCCGATGAATTCACCATCATCAGGGAATCGTTCAGAAATGCTATATCGCTGCAGAAAAAATGGTTGTTCACATCGTAAATGTGCATAAGCTGGGCGCGGGTATCAAATCCGTTGACATATTTCAGACTGTCCGTATTATATGCCACCAACCCATAGCCTTCGTGACATGCCCATAAAGAACCGTTTTGCAGGTGATTGTTAACACACCATCCGCCGGTTTCCAGAAATCCCAGCGTATCGGCGGGTTGCAACTGCGAGATATTGCTCACCAGTACTCCGCACCACTCCGACGACATGGCAATATAAGGCGTTCCGTCCATAAGTGCTGCGTCGAAATGCCAAAGGCCCGGAATGACATAACCAATCTTTCGCATGCTATCCGCGGGCAAGCCGGTCGCATCAATTATTGGCATATATGCCGCAGGAAATACGGAGGTATTCGTGGCTGCAGTAGTAACCAAAAACAAAGTATCGTTCTGCGAATCCATGTTCATGATATTCAGTTGTGCAAAACCCAGTATGCCGCCGCTCAGCGAAAAAGTATCGGCCGGAAACAAGGTATCCGTGGCAAAATTCAATGCAAAAAAATTTGACTTGTAAAACAGTATTTCCTCTGGCCCTGCACACACATAGATGATACTGTCGTTACGATCGGCAAACTGTATATCCTGCACCACGCTGACCAGTTCACTCTGCCATACAGCTACCGGGGTGTTCAGGTTGTTTTTGTGATAAATATGTATGTTTCCGCGCACCGCTGTATCAGGAGTCAAATATAAAACGCCCTGCCCTCCTACCGCAATGTAATCGCCTCTGCGCGCCACGCAAAATGCATTCGGCGGACCGAAACTGCCCAGTTTTACAAAACCCGTCCCCGGTATATATTTCAGCATGCGCACCCTGAAATTATCGGCAATATACAGCGTATCATTCGTTCGCCACATATCATAAGCTGCTGTGTCGCCCATGCCCTGCATATCATAATGTGCCAGCACATCCAGCTCATGCGAATTATAATCGAGTGCATACACGCCGTCGTGGGTGGCAGCAGCAAAAAGCACATCGCCGTATACCTCGGTTTCGTTTATCAGACCAAGGAATGGACGTTTTGCAATAATGGAATAATTCTGCGGATCGCCCATATCATATATCCAGATGCTGGTGCCACAGCCAACAATCAGTCTTTTGGCCGTGCTGTCCCAGTTCACATGGAACCCGGCACTACCCGGCGTTTGACCTATGCGGTTGAGCGAGACAACCTGCCCTGACAACCGGCCGCAGGAAAACAAAAAAATCACATATAGAATGAAACCAAAGTATTGTTTTTTCATGTGTTTTTCAATAATTTATATTCCAAATGTAAGAAATTTTTCCGGATATAAAACTTAATAGGAACCCGCCAAAACTGTGCAGAATTAAAAAAAAAATTATAATTTAGCATCATAAAATTTGCCACCCTGAAACGTATCCTCATCATACAAACTGCCTCCATTGGCGATGTGATCCTGGCCACACCGCTGATAGAGAGTTTTGCCGCACAGCAGCCTCCGGTTGAGATTGATTTTCTGCTGAAAAAGGGATGCGAAACGCTTTTTGAAGGCCATCCATACCTTCACGAGGTTTTAATATGGGATAAAAACAAAAAAAAATATGCACATCTTTATCATCTGCTGAAACAAATCAGAAAAAGAAAATACGACCATGTGATTAACCTGCAACGTTTTGCTTCTACAGGCCTGTTGACCGTATTGTCAAAAGCAAAGAACACCTGCGGCTTCGATAAAAATCCTTTTTCATTTTTGTACAAAAATAAGGTACGGCACATCATCGGCAGCGGCACACGGCTGCATGAAATTGACCGCAACCTTATGCTCATCGAAAATATTGTTGCACCCAAAAGGCAGATAAAACTATATCCCTCACCGGCCGATTTCGAAAAAGTGAGCCCATATAAATCCATGCCTTATATCTGTATTGCTCCGGCCTCGTTGTGGGAAACCAAAAGGTTTCCGGTAATAAAATGGGTGGAATTTCTCAACTCGCTGCCCTCCGGAATACCAGTTATGCTTTTGGGATCAAAAAACGATAATGATTTATGTAACAATATCATTAAAAAAAGCGTACACAAACTCATCGAAAACCTTGCCGGCAAACTGAGTTTTCTTCAGACTGCCGCTTTGTTAAAAGATGCACATATGAGTTTTACCAACGATTCGGCACCACAACACCTTGCTTCGGCAGTGAATGCCCCTGTGGCAGCAATTTTCTGCTCCACCGTGCCTGCCTTTGGCTTTGGGCCCTTATCCGGACGTTCCCTTATTATCGAAACCCACGAAAACCTCGCGTGCCGGCCTTGTGGTATTCACGGCTACACAGCTTGCCCCGAGAAGCATTACCAATGTGCTGTTACCATCAACAACCAACAACTATTAGATTGTTTAGCCCTATGAAAGAAGAGCTGTTAAAGACTTTTGAAATAGTCCGCAAAGGCGGAGTGATCCTCTACCCCACTGATACCGTGTGGGGACTGGGATGTGATGCCACTGTAAGCAAATCGATAGACCGGATTGCCCAGATAAAAAAACGTCCCGTAAACAAAGCCATGATCGTCCTTCTTGACTTGCAGGAAAAACTTTATCAGTATGTTGAGGACATTCCTGAAATTGCTTTTGATTTTATGAAGAACATCATTACTCCGCTAACCATTATATATCCCAGGGCCAAAAACCTTCCGAAAAACCTGATTGCCGAAGATGGCAGCATAGCCATACGTATCACCCATGATGAGTTTTGCAACAAACTGATCAACATGATGAACGCGCCGCTGGTCTCCACTTCAGCCAACTTTTCGGGCGAACCGACACCGCTGATATACAGCAAGATTAATCCGGGCATCATCGACCAGGTGGACTATGTGGTGGACCTTAACAAGACACGCATCAAAGAAGTGAAATCCTCCACCGTAATCAAATTTACCGATGACGGGGAATACAAAATTCTCCGCTCATAACGCGGTTTTTTTATAATTTTGCCCCTCACGGATTGGAATTTTGAGAGAACACTTACAACATAAAGTTTTCACTATCATTTCGGATATTGCGCAGGCACAACAGCTCGAAGTTTTTGCCATAGGCGGGTTTGTACGCGACAGCATTCTCAAACGTCCCAGCAAAGATATCGACATTGTGGTGAAAGGCAGCGGCATAAGCCTGGCAGAACAGGTAGCTGCAGCCATTGGCCCCGGATGCCAGGTAAATATCTTCAAAAACTTTGGCACGGCCATGTTGCATTTTGAAGACTATGATATCGAATTTGTGGGAGCACGCAAAGAGTCGTACCATGCCGACTCGCGCAAGCCCGCCGTAGAAGAAGGCACCCTTGAAGACGACCAGAACCGGCGTGATTTCACCATCAATGCCTTGGCCATCAGCCTGCAGAAGCACAATTACGGCGAACTCATCGACCCTTTCGGCGGCATGAGTGATATAAAAAAACGCTTGTTGCGAACACCTTTAGACCCCGATATCACATTTTCGGACGATCCGTTACGCATGTTGCGGGCCATACGCTTTGCCGCACAACTGAATTTCAGTATCTGGCCGGAAACTTTTGAAGCTATAACAAAAAACAAAGAACGTATCCACATCATTTCCCAAGAACGTATCATCGCCGAACTGAACAAAATTGTGCTGTCGCCTGTGCCTTCCATAGGGTTTGACCTCCTGGACCAATCCGGACTGCTCGAAATCATATTTCCGCAGTTTGCCGCGCTGAAAGGTGTTGAAATAGTTGACAACAAAGGGCACAAAGATAATTTTTACCATACGCTGGAGGTATTGGACAAAATTTCGCTCAATTCCGACAACCTGTGGCTGCGGTGGGCTGCTTTGCTGCACGATATCGCCAAGCCGGTGGTAAAAAAATATGTACCCGCTACCGGCTGGACATTTCACGGACACGAAGCTAAAGGCTCGCAGATGGTGTACGAGATTTTCAAGATGTTGAAACTGCCCCTGAACGAAAAAATGAAATACGTGCAGAACCTGGTTTTTCTGCACCTGCGGCCTATCGCGCTGGTAGAGGAAACCGTAACGGATTCGGCAGTGCGGCGTCTGCTTTTTGAAGCCGGCGACAACATCGACGACCTGATGATGTTATGCGAAGCCGACATCACCTCGAAAAACATAAAAAAAGTTGAACGTTACCTGAAAAACTTCGAAATCGTCAGGCAAAAACTTGCCGAGATAGAGGAAAAAGACCGCCTGCGCAACTGGCAGCCACCCATCTCAGGCGAGATAATCATGGAAACATTCGGCCTGCAGGCCTGCAAAGAAGTTGGCATCATCAAAACGGCCATACGTGAAGCCATCCTCGATGGCACCATTGGCAACAACTTCGATGAAGCTTTCCAATTTATGCTTCAGCAGGGAGAAAAACTAAATCTGAAAAAAAAGTAAATTTTCAACCAGTAATTTTTTTTACCTTTTTTGTATAGAATTTTGCCAAAATCAGGTAAAGATAGTCTGCCATCCTGCCCGGGCGGCTTTTGGCTCATTTTTGGAAAGACAATGTACAAAGAATAACAAAATTTAATATCTTACAGGCAACCCTTTTAACATCAAAAGTGTTATTATGTTAATAGTGATTTGATGGAAATCATAGAACTCATAGACGGATGCAGAAAATGGCATAAAAAAGCCCAAAACGAGCTTTACGACAAATATGCTCCCAGGCTTTTTGCCGTGAGCCTGCGCTATGTGGCCGATAGAGATCTGGCCCGTGATGTACTGCAAGAAGCCCTGATTAAAATCTATAAAAATATCGGTTCTTTTACTCTTACCGACGACAAGGCTTTTTATTGCTGGATGCACCGCATTACCGTGAATACCGCATTAAACCACCTCCGTAAAGATCTGAAAAACAAGCTCAACACAGAGATACAAAACTTTGAAAACGAAATCTCCAACGATACTTACGAAGAAAGTTTTTCGGTTTATGATGAAATCATAGCCTGCATAGGCAGCCGTGCATTGTTTACAATGGTCGGCGAGTTGCCGGATGGTTACCGCACGGTGTTTAATCTCTATGTGGTGGAAGGTTTCAGCCATAAAGAGATAGCCGAACAACTCGACATCACAATAAACACCTCCAAGACACAGCTGTTCAAGGCGCGCAAAATGCTGATGTCAAAAATCAACGGAATAGTCAAGAATAATACTTTAAAAGAAGTAGTATGAAAAGTCCAGAAAAAAATTTCGACGAATTGATAAAACAACAGTTGAGTGATATAGAAATTCAACCGCCGGCTCCTCTAAAAAAGCAAGTGTTCGGAAAGCTCGCCATGCTGGCGTTCTTCAGATATATCAAACGGAACAGCCTGTTCGTCTTGCTACTGCTTATGATTAGCGTCCTGGGAATATTCAGCTATAACGCCAGCCGTGAAACAGGCTCTGACCCCAAAGAAAACAATGGATACAAAAGCAGCTCATACAAAACTGACAATGAAAATGATAATACCGCCGCTCAAAAAAATCAGGATATCACTTTTGATGAAAAGAAATCAGATGCAACCCACAACGAAAACACCACTCATAACAGCAACAGCAACACCAATAACAACACCCAGGATTTAGCAGATAACACAACAGGTTCTGAAAAAAACATCCAACCTGAAACTGAGCATTCCGCTGCAAAAACTGCTGTTGCCCCTGCTATAAACAATTCCCAAAAAAGACATGATGACAACCTGACTTCAAACCTTGCCACATCAGCCTCCGGCACACCAACAGAGATACTTCCCGAATACGAAAACAATGACCATACCCAGGGCAACAACCTTGCAATTAATAAATCTGGCACAGCATTACAGGAAACTTCAAATGCCGCAGCTTCAGGAGTTCAGGAGATAAACAAAACCACTGGCTATTCACCAAATGTAAGAACGGAATTTGCAATTTCTGAAATGCTCACACTTCCAGGCCTTATTGATACCGAAAACTCACTGAAAGTGTCTTACCCTCCGGCACCTGTCAACAAAATGCGTCAGCCGTTATCGTGGTCTGTCGGAATGAACATCGGCCATTCGCTGCTGCAATATCCGTTGACAAGGCTCCCCGAAAACCGGGATGATGATACTTATAGTTATTCATCCACACTGTATTATCCGTCAATCACAGCGGGCATTGATATCAGGGCCGAAAAAAGACATCTGTTTTTTGAAGCAGGAGTACAATATGCCCGGTTTACCGAAAATATTAAATCAGATAATGTATTGATTAATCCGCAAAACCATCAGTTTTATAATTTCACCGGACAAACCATGAATGTAGATACCGGAGGCGGATCCTACCATTATTTCTGGATTTGCGACTCTGTTCCAAGATTATTGGATTCTGTCTGGACATGGAAAATAGACACTACCTACCTCAACCTATACGATACGGTCAACACAAAGGTTTATGACACGCTGCACCATCCGGAATGGAGAAATTCATACACCTTTATCGAACTACCTTTATCGGTCGGCTGGCAGTATAATTTTGGAAAGCTGAACGTCGGCATTAAGACAGGTCCAATAATGAGTTTGCTCGTAGGCACCAAAGGTTTTGTGCCATCGGGCCGAAATGAGCAGGCCTATATGAATACCCTGGACTCGGAGTTTAAAAAATTCAGCATGGGACTTTCGTGGCATATTGCTACGATGGTCAGTTACTTAATCAACGAACGCATACTTTTGGAATGCCAACCTTACTACCGGATGAATTTAAAAAGCATCAGCACATCCTCCGGTTATGCGATGAAAAATAATTCACTGGGCATTACCGTGGGCGTTAGATATTTTTTTTAACATCCCGGGCAACCAAATTTTTTAAAAATTGTTTTTAATATAAAACCCCAAAAATCCATAACCATGAAAAAAATTCTATCACTCCTGTTCTTTGTTGTTATAACAACAAGTGCATTTTCGCAACAGGTTTGCCAGGCTAATTTCACTTACAGCTACACGCCAGGCAGTAACACCCTGTATCTGTATGATGCTTCATACAATGTGGACTCTACCCAGATTAATGTCACCACATGGACCTGGACCGTACAATATAGCGGCATGTCCATGACTTATAACACACAAAATCCGGTAATTGCCTTTAACAACTTCCCCGGTACTGTTAATGTATGCCTCAATATCGGCACCTCCGGCCTTTGTCAGAGTTCGTACTGCAACACTATCACTTTGCAAAACACAAATTGTTATACCCATTTCACTTACTCGGCAACGACAAACTACACCTATAGCTTCAATGGGTATTCCTTTGTCGCCGGTTCGTTGGTAACATCCAGCAACTATGTATGGAATTTTGGCGACGGCAATTCTGCCAACACCCAGAACACCACACATACCTATAGCCAGCCGGGGACCTATATCGTTTGTCTGAACACCACCACAGTCGCCAACACCTGTACATCTACATTCTGCGATACCATCATCGTGCAGGATACCGGTTGCATCATGAATGTAAGCGCTGTCATCACCAATGTTTCCGTTTCGGGAGGCAGCGATGGTGCTATAGTGCTGACAGTTAGCGGCGGAACGCCTCCTTACAACTTTGCCTGGTCGAACGGCGCCACAACACAAAACCTCACCAATATACCGGCGGGAACCTACACGGTTCATATCACCAGCAGCAACCCTGCCTGCCCGGGTGCCACTTACACCTTTCAGGTGCTGCAACCCAACACACTCTGCCAGGCGTATTTTACCTATACTATTGACAGTGTGCTCAATACAGTCAACCTTTCCGACCAGTCCTACAATGGCAACAGTTCACAAATAAACACCTCCAGCTGGTACTGGACAGTGAGTACCGGACAAAATCTTGTGTTTACATCCACGCAGCCCAATCCGAGTTTCCCCCTAAGCCCCACTATGACCTATGCCTATGTGTGCCTTACTATCACCACAGCATCGGGCTGTACCAGTACCTATTGCGACACCATATACCTGCAGGGAACTCCCACGGTAAATTGCAACGCATATTTTTCTTACACGCAAACGGGGCTGAATGCCTTTGAATTTTTCGGACACATGGTAACTCCGGGAGCAACCGCCAATGTGATATCGTGGTATTGGGATTTTGGCGACGGTACGTCTTCCAATGTGCAAAATCCACAGCATATTTTCCAGGACTCCGCCGCCCACACCGTTTGCCTCACGGCAGTCACGAGCCAGGGGTGCACCTCTACCTTCTGCGACACGGTGTATCCGCAGAATAGCACCGGGTGTATTACCGGCGTCAGCGCGAACATTGGCCACGTATCAGTAGCCGGCGGGCACGACGGCTATATTGAACTGATCATTACCGGCGGAACACCTCCCTATACTTTTGCATGGCAAAATGTTAACCAGTACACTCAAAATATTTATAACCTATCGGCCGGCACCTACACCGTAAATATTACCAGCGCAAACCCTTCCTGCCCTGTAATAACCTTTACCGCACAAATATTCGAACCTTACGATTCGCTGAATTATATTGTAGACACCTTATATACAAACACTTTGGATACCTGCTTTGGCTATGTTGTTGATAGTTTTTATATTGATACAATGTACCTCTCGGGAAACAATCAGATTACGGTAGTATGGGCATTTACAGGCAGCGGGATGCTTACACCGGTTGCTGCCAACTATATATACACTCTGAGCGGGCCTCAAATAGTTGTATTGACCATCAGTTGCGACAGCGGGCAGAAAAACCTTAACACTTATATGGGTTATGTATACATCAACCCCACTTTGAACATTGAAGACAACGGCCCGGTTCCCGTGCTGACCATGTACCCCAACCCTGTCAGCGATAAGCTGAACATTGATTTTGGGACATCACTCACCGGACAGCCTGTTATTCAGATATTTTCTTCATCGGGACAGGAACTGTACTATGGCAAGCTAAGCGATAAGACCAACATTTTGACTATTGATGTCGGTAATTACAATTCAGGCATTTACATTCTCAGAATTGTTGATGAAAGCTTTGGAGTACTTACCGGAAAATTCATCAAATAAATCTCCTTAGTGATAAATCTCAAGAGGCTGTTTTAGTGAAACAACCTCTTTTTTTGCTTTTGAATATTTCGCATTTTTTCCGCTGCTAAGGACGATTTGGGATGTAGTTTTAAACCCCTAGAATGTATGCGCATATTACAAATATTTGTTAATTGCGGAGCGTTGGCCCGTCAAAACGGCGGGGTGGCGCTGGCGTGAATCAGCAGGAAGGTGAAAATCAGCAAAGGCAGCCCGGCTAACCGGGATGTTTGTCTGAAATGGCCTGCACTTTGCGCTGATTAACACAAACACTTTTTCTCTCAAAAGAAATCAGGCAACAGGTTACCGTCCTTTGAAGGCCATTTCGGGCACTCGTTTGCATGATTTTACCGACCTGATGAGAGCGCGCGGAAGCATTCGTTTTGACAAGGTTTCCCGCCTTATAACCGGCTTTAGCCTGGCGGGCAGGTTTGGTAACTTTTTTTCCGAAAAAAAGTTACATACACATCTACTTTCCCTGAATGGCAACACACGAGTCTTAGCATTAGTAAAAATGAACAAACTTATTAAAATCTCATTTTTATCTGAAATGCAAAAGTTAAATCATTTACAATGAAATAATCTCCGCCAACACCTCAAAAAATGATTAGTCACGATATGTATTTTTTCAATATTATTATTGCTTTTTGTTTAATTTTGCACTAATTTTATAGAAACATAATAGAGAAACATAATAGAGAAATGCTGATATACAGATTTAAAGTTATCAACGACGAAGTTGACAATTTTTACAGGGAGATTGAAATTAAACCAGGCAATACTTTCCAGGATTTTCATAAGCTTTTGGTGGAATGCATTAACCTTACACCGGGCGAAATGGCCTCTTTTTATATTTGCGACAGCAGGTGGAACAAACTGCAGGAGATATCGCTCTGTGACTTATCGGAAGAACAGGATTCCGGCGAAGAACCTGCAAACGATGTAAAGCCGGTAAAAATAATGGCGGATGTTACGCTGAAACAAAGCATTAACGACCCCAACCAGCGCCTGATCTATGTTTACGACTTCCTGAAAATGCATACTTTCTATATCGAGTTGTCGAAAATTACCGAAGGTGACCAAAAAAATACCTATCCCCGTTGCACAAAATCGGTCAACGACATTGTCAGACCCAAAAAGACACCGTCCAAAGCTGCTGATATCATTGAAAAAGAAGAGGAAGAGTTAATTGACGAAGAGGCCGACAATTTCTTTGATGACGACGACCTCCCTGCTGATGATGGCAGTATTGACCTCAACGACGGGTTCGATGATTCAAAATACCTTTAAATAATAGATGGGTATTCAACAGCTTTCTCCCGGCCAAAAACACCTGATCATCATACTGGGGCCTACCGCCGTGGGAAAAACTTCTCTTGCCATTAACCTGGCACAACACTTCAAAACAGAAATAATCTCTGCCGATTCGCGGCAGTTTTATCGCGAAATGACTATTGGCACCGCCAAACCTTCGCCTGAAGAATTAGCCCTCGTAAGGCATCATCTGGTCGGCATGCTCTCCATTTCGGACTACTACAATGTTTTCCGCTTTGAAACCGAGGTAATGAGTCTTCTGGAAAATCTTTTCACCATGCACCACGTAGTCATCATGGCCGGTGGGTCAGGCCTGTATATAGATACAATATGCCACGGCATTGACCACATTCCCGATCCGGATGAGGATTTGCGCAACGAACTCAACCAAATCTTTCTGCAACAGGGCATTCAACCCTTACGCGACCGGCTTAAACTGCTTGATTACCAAGCATACCAGAAAATTGACCTGGCCAACCCCAAGAGAATAATCAGGGCTTTGGAAGTATGTTTAACTACAGGAAGAGCCTACTCTTCATTTTTAAATAATGTAAACCCTGACCGCCCATTCAACATCATAAAAATTGGTCTGAAACGCGAACGCAAAGAATTATACGACAGAATTAACCGGCGTGTGGATGATATGGTAGCCAACGGCCTGGCCGAAGAAGCCCACACCCTTTATCCTTACCGGGATTACAACAGCCTGCAGACAGTAGGATACAGAGAACTCTTTGAACATTTTGACGGCAGCTATCCACTGGAAACGGCCATAGAAAAAATCAAAACCAACACCCGCAGGTACGCGAAGAAACAAATGACCTGGTTTGCCCGTGATAAAGATATTCATTGGTTTTCGCCCGATGAAGCAGAAAGTATTAAAACATTTCTTACTAAGCAAACTAATACCCTTTATTGAGTTATTTTGACAGATTATTTCGTATTTTTGCACCCATTTTCAAAAAGTTTATAAGAATTTTACCTGACTCACGTTTTGTAAAACAAAATAACTTCAATTTTTGCATTATGACTCGCATATTGACAATTATATTACTGACATTCACCTTGTTAACTTCAGTTGAAGCACAACATTGTCCAAGAAATTTATATGACTGCAAAGGCGCCTGCGGCTGGTTCACCGATTCGGACAACGACGGCTATTGCGACCTTACAGCGTTCAGCGAAGCGATTATAAAAAAAAGTTTGCACAAAAAAGATTCTATCGAAAATGCCCAGCAACAGAAGAATCCAAATGTTACCGACAGCCTGCCGCAGACAGCAAACAAAACAAGCACCAACAATGTCGGGACGCAGAAAAATACCGGTAACAAAAAATTGTCTGAACCTGTCTCCGACCACAAATGCCCTTTTGCCAACACCCCCGAATGTGAAAAGAATCAGGTAGAGCAAACCAATGTAAGCGGGACTGATAAAGGGCAACAGGTGCAGAATGATGATAAAAACAAGAATTTTGAAATAAAAAAATACGACATCTTCCTGATCTTCGGATTAAGCATTTTGTGTTACCTGATATCATGGATACTCTCGAAAAAAAATGTTTGGAAAAAAAGCACCCACAAAAAATTCTGGAACACCATATTATTGATAACCTTTCTGAATACCGGCCTCACCGGCCTTTTCCTGGTAATACAGATCAATTACCTTGTATTATTCGACTGGTTTTCAAAACTTCTTTTCTGGCACGTGGAATTTGGCATCAGCATGGCTGCCATATCCATCGTTCATATTCTATGGCATTGGAAATATTTCTGGCACCTGTTGGTAAAACGCAAAGACACTTCGGACTGCAAAGAGGCATAAAAAGCAGCTTGTAGCGAAGATTATAAGAAAGTTCTCAGGTCGTTGATCTGCGAGATTTCAAAGGTAAAACTTTCGACGTGGCTTATGTTCTCAAAGTTACAGAACACCTGATCGATACCGGCCCGGCGTGAACCTGCCAGGTCCACTTCCATATCATCGCCTATCATCAGGCAGTCCCTGGCTTCGGCATTAATTTCTTTCAGGGTGTATTCAAAAAACATCCTGTCGGGTTTCTTGTAGCCGGCTTTTTCGGAAGTAATCACCCTGTCAAAATATTTCTCCAGTCCTGCATAGTGAATTTTTCGATACTGTACCTCTTCAAAACCGTTGGTCACAATATGAAGCGAATACCTGCCTCCAAGATAATCCAGCGTTTCATAGGTTCCCGGAAACACTTTGTTTTTAGTAGGCAGCACCTGCAGATATTTTTCAGAAAAGTCTTTCGACAAGGCAAAATCATCAATCCCATATAGCAGAAACGCCTTATAAAAACGCATATACATCAGATCAGTCTTGCTAATCTTGTTTTGGCGGTAACATTCCCACAATTCCAGATTTATCTTTTCATATTCCCGGAAAAAAGTTATGAAATCGTTGATGCCCAGATGCTTCAAGCTAAAATCGCCGTACAACTCCCGGATGGTATCTTCAGAATTTATTGCAAAATCCCAAATGGTTTTATCCAGATCAAACAGTAAATGGTTGTATTTTTTCATAATTGAACGGCAAAAATAATCATTGTTTGTTAAAAAGAATGTGAGAAAAAAAATCTCCGGGGTTTTTAAGAACGTTCATTTTCGCTATGTTTGCAAAATAATATTATTAAAACCTAATTTTATGATGATTAAAGGCGCATATACATTATTGATCACCCCGTTCAGGGAAGATCTCACACTGGATGAAGAAGGTCTAAGAGTACTTGTTCAGCGGCAGGTAGCCTCGGGCATACAGGGCATCGCTCCCCTGGGTGTTACCGGCGAAAACACCCTGATGACCAACGAAGAAGTATATCGTGTGGTAGAAATTGTTGCACAAGAGGCTAAAGGAAAAGCCATGATAGCCCCTGACATTTGCAGCACCAGTTTATGGGAGGCCAAAGAACGCCTGCAACGTTTTGTTGATCTTGGCGCTGATTATATCTGTGTCTTCACACCATATTTTGTATTACCCAAACAGGATGGCCTCATAGAGTTTTATACCAAACTGGCTGATTTCTCGCCGGTTCCCATCCTGCTCCACAATGCACCGGAAAGAACCGGAGTGGACCTGCTGCCCGAAACCACGGGATTGCTGGCAAAACATCCAAACATCATCGGTATCAAGGATGGTAACAAAAAGCTCGACCACCTGGCCAAGATCCTGCACCTTACCCGGCAGGAAGATTTTTGCGTGTTTACCGGAAAAGACACTACAGCCTATCCGTTGATTTCTTTTGGCGGTGCTGGAACCTTTACCGTGGCCGGCAACGTGATTCCCGAAGTGATGAAAAAGTTGACCGAAAATGCCCTGGCAGGAAACCTGAAAGAAGCGGCTGAACTACACTACAGCTACTACGACCTGTTTGAAGCCTTCCGCTATGAATCCAACCCGATGGCGGCCAAAATGGCCCTCAATATGATGGGACTTCCTGCCGGAGGACACCGTTGCCCCCTCACCCCCCTGAGCGAAGAAAAAACGGCCAAACTTAAAATGTTTATGCAGAAAAAAGGTTTGCTATGAAAAAAATCAGGTTGAGAGGTCCTGCAACCACAGCCAACGTTGGTCCTGGCTACGATATATTTGCCATGGCCCTGAAGGAGCCCCACGATGAAGTAACGCTCGAACTTACTGACGACCAACAAATTACCATTGCCGTAGAAAACAATCCACAGCAGATAGTTCCTTTAAACCCCGAAAAAAACACCGCCGGACTGGCCATCCTCGAAATAAAAAAAAGATACCATCTTGATTTCGGTGTAAAAGTAACCATATCAAAACTTATGACCTCGGGCGGAGGCCTGGGCACCACCGGCGCATCGTCGGCAGCAGCTGTTTACGGAATGAACAAGCTGCTGAACCTGAACTTATCCCCGAACGAAATGGTGGACATTGCCCGTTTTGGCGAAGTGGCTTCCGGAGGCTCGCCCCATGCAGACAACGTGGCTGCGGCGCTGCTCGGGGGATTTGTGCTGGTAAAAAATTATAACCCGCTCGAAGTAGTAAAACTTGAAATGCCCGAGTTTCCTGTGGTACTGGCAGTAATACAAAAAAAGCAAGGTACAACGCGTGGTTTAATCACCTATGAAATCGGTCAGGAAAAGCTCAAAGACCAGATGGCACACTGTTGCAGCGTTATTCACAGCATAATGACCAAAGACCTTAAAGAATTCGGCAAGGCAATTTCGGTGGATCATATTGCAGAACCCGTGCGCGCAACCACTATTATGAATTACTATGAAACCAGGGAAGCCATTCTTAAAGCCGGCGCTTATGGCACCAATGTCAGTGGAGGCGGCTCTTCGGTATTTGCTGTCTGCGAGAAATCATTACAAGACAAAATTGCCGAAATAATGGAAAAAGGTCTGGGACAAAATCCCAATTTCGACAGGGTGATAAAAACCACTACCAGTAATACAGGTGTTACGGAAATAGCATGAAAATTGATTTCAGCGGTAAAACGGTATTGGTTACAGGCGCCTCGCGAGGCATTGGCAGGGCCACCGCGGTAAGATTTGCCGAATGCGGCGCCACTGTAATTGTACATTATAAAGACTTCGGCGGCGGCGCGCTGAAAACGCTGTCGCTCATGGCCGAAGGCAAACACTTTTTGATGAAAGCCGACCTTACCGATCCGGCGCAGGTCGAAAACCTCGTTACCAAATCCTTCAGAAAGGCCGGGAAAATTGATGTACTTGTCAACAATGCAGGTATTTACAGGGAGTGCGACCTCCGGGAATGTTCCTTTACCGAATGGCAAAAAAACTTCGACGATACTTTCCGCACAAACTTGTACGCACCGGCATACCTGTCGTATTTTGTCGCCAGGCACATGGCCGCACACGGCGGAGGCAAAATTATCAATGTATCTTCGCGGGGCGCATTCAGGGGAGAGCCTATGGCTCCTGCCTACGGTGCCAGCAAGGCAGCGCTCAATCAGTTCAGCCAGTCGCTGGCTTACCTGATGGCGCCGGATAATGTGTTTGTGTACGTGGTGGCGCCGGGTTTCGTTGAAACAGAAATGTCGAAAAATGCCCTGGAAGGCAAACGTGGCGCAGAAATAAAAAAACAAAGCCCGCTGAACCGCGTAGCAAAGCCCGAAGAAGTAGCCAACACTATAGTTTTGCTTGCCTCCGAGCATACCGAGTTTCTCACAGGCGGCATTGTGGATATCAACGGAGCCTCCTACCTCAGAAGTTAAAAACTGGCGTTGTACCCAAAGTGAATTTTTGACTGCTTGAAGGCAATGGCTTGCCCAAATTGGCTTCCAAGCGCATAGTACAGTGAAAACATACCGATTTTGGTATCAAAAGAAACACCGGCGCCAAAGCCATAGGGAATATCATGAACAAAAGCATTGCGGGTATTTTTCTCATAATAAGCCGCATTGACAAAAAGCGCGACAAATGAATTTCGTTCGAACAAAAACCGGTATTCTGCTGCAAGGATATTAAAATAAGATGCACGCAATGATTCCTCGTCGAAGCCGCGTAACGAATTGAGGCCGCCGAGTTTAAACAACTCGTTTTCAAAAATGGAACTGTTGATCAGGTATCCGTTTTCGGTGGCAAACAACAAAGTCATCTTTCGGAATAAAGGCACAAACAGGCGGCCATTGACAATGAACCGGTATTGGGATGATTTTAGTTTAAGGCTGTCGTATAAGGCGCTGTTTACCGATGAGTTCTCCCTGATTTTTTTCTGACCTCCGGCAAACGAAAAGTGAGCCAGGTAACCTTTTCGCGGGTTGGCACGGTAATCATAGGTTTCCCGTGTAAACTCCAGGCCGAAAAGGTTGGCCGAAACATCAGCATAATCAGGCAGCACAGTGGCTGTCTCCAGTCCTGCCACATTCAGCAGGTCCGATTTATAAATATCGGCAAAGACCTTAATATAATTGTTGCCTGAAAAATAATACTGCAGGCCGATAGTATGTGTTAATGTCAGGTAGCTTGTATCCTGCTTATAAAGTATAAACTTATAATTGATGCCGAACGGGGTTGAGAACAGGTAAGGATAAGCCAGGTTGATTTTTAGGTCCTGCGTACCTTTTGAAATACTGCGCCAGTTAAGGTCGATAAGCTCTCCCCTTCCAAATGAATTTAACAGTGATAGTTTCAGCTCGCCGTTTATCATCAGCTTGCCGGTGGTCTGGCTGCTGGGCAACACCCCCAGGATGCCATAAAAGGTGCTGGCTTTTTTCTTGTCGGGATAAACATAAATCCGGGCTTTATCCTCGGTAAACAAAATTTCCATAGGCTTGCTCACATTCACAAAAGGCAGATCTTTCAACTTCTGGTCCACCTTGCGGATGAGCGATTCATTGTATAGATTGCCCGGTTTAACCGAAAGGTAACTATACAGATAACCTTTGGCCATTTTCGCGCTGCCTTTTACAATCACACTGTCTATAAGCACTTTATTGTTTCGCTGAAAATTGATACTGGCATCGATAGTGCCATCGCCGACTGTTATGCTGTCTAATCTGAATTCTGCAAAAGGATAGCCGTTATTTTCGGCATATTCCAGCAATTTATCCGAGATTTTTATCACCGTTTCATACCGGAAAGGTTTTCCTGCAAAATACTGTTCCTTAAAATTGACCTCATTTCGCAGGTTTTTATCCAGATTTCCCTGACGCAGTGTGCGATATGAATATTTTTTTCCCGGGGTGACATAAACCGTAAGCCTGGCCGAGTCAGCCGACATACTGTCGATGTTTGCCTCCAGAAAACCCTGCATAAAAAAGGATGCAATCAGTTCTTTAACCGCGTCGGCTGCATCTTCTTTCGTATTAAATGACTTCGCGGTATGTGATTTCTTCAGCACTTTTGCCGAGCTGTCGGAAGAAACAATTGTCAGGGTATAGTTCTTCTGAGCCTGCAACGCACGGTTTCCGCTCAAAGCAGATAATAGCAACAGCAAGAAACCATATCGCAAAAAGGCTTTTGGCATGATACGTACAAAACTCAAATTTACAAAAATTATTCTATAGCCCAGTCAATCTCTTTCTTGCCTTGCATACGTAGCAACTCGTTAGTTTTTGAAAAATGCCGGCATCCAAAGAAGCCATTATAAGCCGACAAAGGCGATGGATGGGCGGCTTTCAATATATGGTGTTTGCTGATATCAATGAGAGCCTCTTTGCCCTGGGCGAACTTTCCCCATAAAAGAAAAACCAGTCCCTGTTTTTGGTTGGAGAGTATCCTGATGACGGCATCGGTAAAAGTGTGCCACCCAAGATTTTGGTGCGAATTAGCCGTATTGGCTCTGACGGTAAGCGAAGCATTTAACAGCAGCACGCCCTGATCGGCCCATTTTTCAAGATTTCCCGTCATGGGGACAGGTATTCCGAGGTCAGTTTTAAGTTCTTTAAAAATATTTTCAAGCGAAGGCGGCTTCGGGATGCCATTGGAAACCGAAAAACACAACCCATTGGCCTGTCCCGCTCCATGATATGGATCCTGGCCGATAATCACCACTTTCACGGCATCGAAAGGCGTATGGTCGAAAGCCGAAAATATAAGTGATCCGGGAGGATATATAACAAATCGTTTTTTTTCTTCTGTCAGTTGTTCTTTCAACTGGCTGAAATACTGAGCCGTAAACTCTTGCATCAGCCTGGTTTTCCAGCTTTCTTCTATTTGTGGATTTATAGTAGCCATCGAAAAAATTTTGCAGTAAAAATAACGTTATTAAAGTAGATATTAATATTGTTCAACATAAAATTGTTAATAAATCAAAAGACTGATCTCATTATGTCGGAAAAAATGTGTATTTTTGCTACACAATATAAGCATTAATAATCAATGAAAAAGATAATTGCAGTCTGTATTCTGATAGCAACAATCATAGTTGTTCTTTCTTCATGCCAGACTCAGGTACACTGCGATGCATATAAATCACACAGATCTCATTCAAAATACTGATCAAAATGAAAAAAACACTGTCTGTAATACTTTTATTAGTTGCTGTAGCAATGGTTATTTCATCCTGTGCCACCAGAGAGTTATGCCCCGCCTACAGTAAAGAAATAAAAAAACCGGCCACGGAAAAAAGAGTGTAGCACAACATCAGTATTTCCGGCAATTTTATAAGCGGCTCTTATTCAAAACTATTTGTTTGTATGAATTTTTCCCGGAAAATATTGCTTCTATCCATTTTGCTTTTATCCGGGCCTGTCATTTTCGCGCAATCCGAATCCAATATTGATAATAAAATCCTGTACCGTAAGGAACGTTCCGGTTTTATCATGGTACATTCCGGAGGATTTGGAGTGGGTTACCGTTCGGGCAAACACAAAACATATTTTCGCAAATTTATGTGGGAAGTGGAAGGCTTAAACATCAAGCACCCCAAAGAACATAAGACCCAATCGTACTACGAAAACTCAAAGAATTTTATTTACGGAAAACTCAACAGTTTTTTTGCAGTCCGTGGCGGTGTAGGACAGCAGCACATCTTAAACGGCAAGCCATATTGGGGCGGTGTCGAAGTCAGGCTATTCTATTTTGGCGGCCTTTCGCTCGGAATCACCAAACCCATTTACCTGAACATAGTAAAATTCGACGAAACGACAGGCCAGTCGTACCTTTCTCTGGAACGCTTTGATCCCAATATACACAGTGTCTATGACATCTATGGCAAGGCATCATTTTTCAAAGGGTTTAACAAAATTGGCGTTTATCCGGGAATTTATACCAAAGTTGGATTGAGTTTTGAATACGGTGCGGAAGACACTTTTTTAAAGGCACTCGAATGCGGTGTTTTTGCGGACTGTTTTTATAAAAATGTGCCCATTATGGCCTTTCAGAAAAATCAGTTCTTATTTGCAAATGTTTACCTGAGCCTGCATTTTGGAGTGAGAAAAAACTAATATCGATGGAAACTAAACCTGTGAAGCCCGAAAGAAAACCAGACTGGCTCAGAATTAAACTGCCAGGTGTTAATGATTATTCATATATAAAAGATTATTTATCTGATTTTCAACTTCATACTATATGTGAAAGCGGAAAATGTCCCAATATGGCCGAATGCTGGGAACAAAAAACTGCCACTTTTATGATTCTTGGGAACAGCTGTACAAGGGCCTGCCGTTTTTGTGCCGTAAGCAAATCACAACCCCTGGCCCCCGACCCTGATGAACCAAGAAAACTGGCAGAAGCCATAAAAAAAATAGGCTTGAAACATTGTGTGATCACCTCAGTTACCCGCGACGACCTGCCCGATGGCGGCGCCGGCATCTGGCACGACGCCATTATAGCCATTAAACAAAAGAATCCCGGCATCACCATTGAGGCATTAATACCTGATTTTAACGGCAACCACGACAGCCTGGACCTGTTGGTAAAAGCACAACCCGATATCATTTCGCACAACCTTGAAACCGTCAGCAGACTCACTCCTGAGATTCGCATCAAAGCCCGGTACGCGCTCAGTCTCGAGGTGTTACATTACCTTGCCTGCAAAGGAATAACCACAAAATCAGGCATCATGCTCGGACTGGGAGAAACCCCTGAGGAGATTTACGAGACCATGGACGATCTGTTAAACGTTCAATGCCGTATCATCACCATAGGGCAATATCTTCAACCCTCGAAAAAGCATTTTCCCGTAAAAAAATACTATTCCCCTGCCGAATTTGAACAGCTTAAAAAAATAGCACTGGAAAAAGGGTTCGAATTTGCAGAATCCGGCCCGCTGGTCCGCTCATCATATCATGCAAGCAAGCATATCAAAACCGATAACTGACAAAAAACATCCGGATTCTGATTTGATGTTGAAAATTTCAATATTTATCCTTAATTTTGATAATCATAATATTAAATTTATGTATGATTTTTTTGGAAAAAACTTCATTGTCGGTATAATAAAAAGCAGTATCTTGCACCGTTTTTTGAAAATTCAAATAATAAATAATTATAATTAATTAATAATAAACAAGATAGACTCATGAAAAGCAAAAAACTACTATTTGGAATCGGATTGTTAAGTATAGTGGCAGCTTTTGTTGTTGTAACAGTGGTCAACAGCAATGCTGAAAGAAAGTATAATCCAAAGAAATCAGTCTTTTATCAGGAATTTGCCGGCGCGTACAAATGGCTTGCTTCGATCAGAAACAACCAGGTTACCGGCGAGATCAGCATGGCCGACATTATGAAAGTCCGTAAAGAAATTGCTGAATTAAGCCATGCAAAATCCATAGGCCTACAATGGGAAGATGCTGGTCCCGACAATGTTGGCGGCCGTACCCGTGGTATTTTGATTGACAAAGACAACAGCAACCTGCTATTTGCAGGCGGTGTAGCCGGCGGATTGTTTAAATCCACAACCGGCGGGACTTCCTGGGTGCCTGTACCCAGCATGCCTGAAGTAAACATTTGTTGTATTGTTCAAAGCCCTATAACCGGATATTATTACATCGGTACCGGCGAATCGTTTGCCAATGTTGACGGCATCAGCGGCACCCCCGGATTTGTCGGCAGCGGAATGTACGAATCAACTGATGGCGGCGAAACATGGCATCAGTATCCCAATGCTTTTCCCACTGCTCAAAATAGTATCGGCGCCGAATGGGCTTTTGTAAACGATATCGCTATTGATCCGGTAAACGGCAGGATCTATGCCGCTACAAACAAAGGATTAAAATATTGCGACCTGGGATCAACCACCTGGGTTAATCCCCTCTATCTTACACCGACCCTGCTGAATGCTGCCAACGCCAATTGTGTTGAAGTAGCCAGCGACCGGTCCGTTGTGGTTGCCATCGGCAACAAGGTATGGATTTCACAGGGCGGTACAGGAAACGGCGAACCTCATACCTTCACTGAAATAAGCCCTGTGGCAGGCGCCGGAAGAACAGAAATTTCCATTGCTCCATCCGATCCGAATATTATCTACACCTGTATAGCAACATCAGGTGGTGCGTTAAAAGGAATTTACCGCACCACCGACAAGGGCGAAAACTGGACATTGATCGGACCGGGAGGCTCCACCTCTTTCTTTTTATTTGGCAACGACGCATCAAACCCCACCTACGGGCAGGGAGGTTATGATAATGTTATTGCTGTGAATCCTTACAATGCCAACCAGGTTTTTGTGGGTGGCATCAGGGTTTGGGAATGGCACCTTGGCAGTCAGTTTACGCAAATTACTTTAGGATTGGAAGAATATGACGCCCATGTGGATATGCACGCTATTGTATTTGACAAAAGAAATCCGGGTACCTTTTATTTAGGTTCCGACGGCGGAGTGGCAAAAACCACCAATAACGGCCAAACGTTCCAGACAATAAATAAAAATTACAATGTGACCCAGTTTTATTCTGTTGCTATGGATGGTGGCACAGGTATTATGTCGGGAACACAGGATAACAGCAGTCCTTACGTCAGTGGCACCGGCCTGTATCCCAAAAAAGCCAGGGTACTTTATGGTGGCGACGGCGGATGGTCAGCATTTTCTTTTATCAATCCCGATGTATTTTTCGGCACTATGCAATATGCCGGCATCTGGCGTTCACCCGACCGCGGTGTTACATATCAGGAAGCCACCAACAGTGAATTTATGAGCGGCACCATGATAGGCTCAACCACTCCCGGCCAGGATGGTGCAGGACCCTTTATCACCCCCATGCTCCATTGGGAAAGTTTTAATAATACATTCAGCGCTGACCAAACCTGGTTTATCGATACTTTAGATCACGTGGTAGGAGATCATATCACCGTGAAAAGTCAGAACAACCGGTATCCTTTCGACTATGTTATTACTCCTGCTGACGGCAATTTAAGCGCCGGAGACACCCTATGGGTGCAGGATATTGTCAGTTCACACTTCTTTGTTGGTACGGCAACAGGCGTATGGTACACGCGCGGAGCCCTGGATTTTGGAAAAACCCCGCAATGGTACAATATCGCCAATATTGCCAACCCTCATACTTTCGCGATATCTAAAGATGGAAACTACCTGTTTGTGGGTACAATTTCCGGAGCAGTCTATCGTATTTCCAATATCTTAGCTATTTCCGATTCGCTCAGCGGATGGTACAACAGCCCCTACTGCGTGGTAGAACGCGCCCTGATCAACAATTTCGGCCAGGCAGTTACCAGCATTGCCATAGATCCAAACAACCCCCAGAGGTTGCTTGTTACCTTGGGTAATTACGGAAACACCAACTATGTATATTTCTGTAAAAATGCACTGGATGTTGCTCCTGTTTTTGAATCCAAACAAGGCACAACCAACGGTAAAAAATTACCTGCCATGCCGGTTTACAGTGCAATATTCGAAATGAATAACCCCAACATGGTGATTATTGGAACAGAATATGGAATGTTTGCCACCCAGGATATTACCAAAACTGCGGCCCTTATTGAATGGACTGAAGAGAATGACGGCATGGCAAAAGTTCCGGTATTCGCCATCAGGCAGCAAGTTTATAACTACCCCGGTGTTACTAACTATGGTGCAATATACATTGGAACCCATGGGAAAGGCTTTTTCAAAAACACCCAATACCTTGGCATCAACGACAATCAAAACGCCAAAGAGAATGTATCAGGAACCCTGAGTATTTATCCCAATCCTGCCATTGACAATGTGAATATTTCTTATTCACTGCCTGTCAAATCGGCGGTAACCATAAAAATCTATGACCTGAACGGTAAACTGGTTAAACTCGCTAACCTGGGCGCCAAAGCCAGCGGAAATCAAATAGAAAACATTGATTGCAGCAATTTCGGAAAAGGAACTTATATTGTTCAGCTCCTGGCCGGAAACAGCAGCAGAACCGCTAAATTTATCGTTACAAAATAAAGTATTGAAAGCCTTGGATCGTAAGGTCCAGGGCTTTTTGCTAAAACAAACACATTTACAAATAAAAAATAATTAACAATGAAAAAGGGATTTTTTACCATTGCCACCATCCTCTGTATAATAAGTGTTTTTACGGCGGCAGCCATTTACCAAACTAGCACAAAACATGTTGCTATTACGCTGTTGAATGACTCCCCGCAGGCATTTGACGATTCATTTACTGTAAACGAAGATATGGTATTGAATACTTCTGTCGGCACCAATGATAGTATCAGTGCTGACGGCGGAAATTTCTGGAGCCTTATTAGCGGTCCCGCAAACGGGATAGCCACGATAGATTCCAACGGCGCTCTGCAATATACGCCCAACCCCGAATTTTCAGGTAACGATACCCTCACCTACCAGTTGTGCGATATCGACGGCGATTGCGATACAGCATTCGTATATATTGTAGTAAACGCGGTTAACGACCAGCCTGTGACTTTGGCTGACAGCGCTACAGTACTTGAAGACACACCCGTTGCCATTGATGTTATATCCAATGATTCCGACATAGACGGCAACCTTGACCTGTCCACACTTGCTGTTGTCAACCCTGCCTTACACGGAACCACAACAGTTGACATCCTTACCGGAATAATTACTTACACCCCCAATGCAAACTACTATGGTAATGATTCTTTTACATACCGCATCGGCGACGATGGCACTCCGCTCCCATCAGCAACTAACACAGCATCCGTTTATATTACCATTACCCCGGTGAATGATGCCGGCCTGCCTGTAACTAACAATGATTATGCTTACACCAACTCATACACTCCGGTAACCATTAATGTATTATACAACGACAATTTTGGAGATGTCCCTTATGCAGGCGCTATTACTGCTACTAACGGAGCTCACGGGAGCACCAGTATAAATAACAACAATACTCCCAACAACCCGGTGGATGATAAAGTCGTGTATACACCCGGATCATCTTATTCTGGCCCCGATAGTTTTACTTATACTATTTCCGACATCGATGGCGAAACTTCCACCGCAACCGTTTATGTTGATGTAACCAACATGTTTGCACCTACTCTCACCGATCCTGCCAACAGCAGCAACTCCAAAATGCCGGATGTACTGTTATCATGGACTGCAGTTCCCGCAGGTTTCCACTACAAAGTTCAGGTGAGCACTGATAGTCTTTTTAGTACTGTAAAAACTTACACCTCCAATCTTTCGGCCGTCAATGCGGACCAACTGTCATTTGACACCAGGTATTACTGGAGAGTTAAAGCATTCAATTATAGTATGACAGATTCATCGGGATGGTCAAACATTAATAAATTCAATGTTATAAAAACCGTTACTATCACAAAACCGGCCAATAATATAACTAATCGTAACGTGGAATTGTACTTTGAATGGAGTGCCATAACCGGAATTACAGCTTATGAATATGAAATCGACACTACTCTTGCATTTAATAGCCCGTTATTTGTTACAGGTACAGTAGCCAGCAACAAAACCAAGGCTTTTACTAAAGAACTTGACTTTGGTAATAATTATCACATGAGAATGAGGGCCATGCATCAGTCTGATACCTCAGATTGGTCACTGATACGTAATTTCAGCACCATCGACAGCATCGGTCTCCACTCCCCAGCTACTGCATCCGTTGACTTATCTCCCGTTACTTTCCTGCAATGGCAAAGTGTCGGATCAAAACACTATGAATATGCTTTAGCTACAGATTCGCTGTTTTCTGACGTTATGTATACGGTGATTGACTCCGCATACAATACCATTAAAGTTATTTCGCCTTACGATACGTTGATAAGAAAAGCTCCCGACACACTGAAATTTGGCCAGGAATATTTCTGGAAAGCAAGAGGTGTCAACAGTTTCGGAAGTTCACAGTGGTCGGATGTATGGAATTTTACCACCGCAGCTACCGTAGAACTGGTTGCTCCTGCCAACAATGCCGTGAATGTTGATGTTATGACGATATTCGAATGGGTAAAAATAACATATATCGAAAGTTATGCCATGAGATTAGACACCGATTCCACCTTCTCAAACCCGGTTTACTTTTCATATAACGGGAACTATATGCCTGATGACACAATAGACAACAACCCTATTATCGTCCATTATGCCGACACCATGTTCAATTCGTTGCAACAGAACACCACCTACTACTGGAGTATGCGCGCCCTCACCTCTGCGGACACAAGTTCATGGAGCCCTGCTTATAAATTTACCACCAAAGACCTCTCAGGCATCGACCAGGTTGCGTCCATTGGAAATGTAAGCATTTATCCAAATCCTTCAACCAATGGCCATGTCAACGTGGCAATACCTATGACATCGGATAATACTATCAACCTCAGTGTAGTAAATATGGTTGGTCAGGAAATATTCGCTGATGTGCTCTCGTTAAAAGCCGGAAACAACCTTTATACACTCAATCTGCGTGATAAAGAAAACGGCATCTACTTTGTGAAACTGCAAAGCAGTGACAATACCATTTCACGAAAAATTATTCTGAATAAATAAGAAATTTTTCTTACATTTGAAAAGCAGTTACCTTAAGTAACTGCTTTTTTTATGAATTTATTAATCAGAGTATTAGTTGTTAGCCTGGTAATTCTCGTATCCGAATTATATTTTTACAGGCTGCTTAAAATCCTTTTCATAAAAAATGAAAAGAAAAAGACAATCCTGAAATTTATTGTCATCAGTTTTGCTTTACTTTTTATCCTGTTTGAAGGCGGGTGTTATTTGATTGTTGGAGCTCCGCTGGATGATCCTGTGAAATACCGTCAGCTTTTTTTCCCCCTGAGTGCGTTTATTCTGGTTTATATACCCAAAGCAGCCGCGGCACTTGTACTGATGATCTATGATATCAGCCGGTATTCCGTATCTTTTTTCCGGCGGAAAAAAGCAATTGGCAAGACAAAAAAACAAGGCCGCACGATATATGTCGCCGCATCGCTATTGATGATAATCATGCTGGCTTTTTGCATTGATGGTTTTGTATTTGAGAAAACCCGAGTAAAGATTCAGAAAGAAGATTTTTATTTCAGTCAGTTACCGGCAGGTTTTGATGGATTCCGAATCGTTCAAATTTCGGATTTGCACCTGGGCACGTTTACCGATGATGCTATCGTGAAGGAATACCTGAAAACTATCAGAGAACTTTCACCGGATATGCTGGTAATGACCGGCGATATGATAAATGTAACCGATACCGAATTATTGCCCTACCAGGAAGATTTTAATGCTATTAATCCACCCTATGGCAAATTTGCCATATTGGGCAATCATGATATTGGAGATTATTTCAAAATGAAAGATCCTCCCAATCTCGAAGCCATCAACGCTAACATTATCAGGAGAGAAAAAGAAACAGGTTTTCATGTGCTTATTGATTCAGCCTGCCATATTTATAAAAATGGCGACTCTATTACGCTTATAGGAGTCAATAATTTCGGGATGTTTCCCTTTAAAAAAACCGGCAACCTGAAAAAAGCCCTGTCCTATACCAGTCCGAATGATTTTAAGATTTTGCTGTCACACGATCCCAACCATTGGAGTATGGAGGTCAAAGATAAAACAAACATCCAAATGACCTTATCGGGCCATACACATGCGATGCAAATAGCTATTATTACCAAGTTCTTTCGTTTCAGTCCCAGCCAGTTTATCAATAAATACTGGTATGGCGCTTACGGATCCGTTAACCAGAAATTATATGTCAACCCGGGCCTGGGATACAGCGGTTTTCACGGAAGAATAGGCAGCCGGCCAGAAATTACCGTGATAGTGTTGCATCGCACAAAATAAGCCCCACCACGATGTGATGAAAAAAATATTCAGTAAATTTACAGAGTAAATATTTTTTCAGGATGATTGTTACCATCATACTTTCTGTAGCTATAGCTTTTATTGCCGGACTTGGCCTTGCCTGGCTGATTTTCAACCCAAAATACTCCAGGGTAATACAGGAAAAGTCCGCTATGGAAACCGCTTTGATAAAAAAAGAAGCAGAACTGTCGAGCCTTGCAGGCCGTCTTGACGATAATATTTCGGGCCTTACCAAAAACCTTGACAAAGCGGTAAAAGAACTAGCCGAAGAACGTGCCGGCAAATTAAGTTTGACAGCACAGCTATCCCGCTCGGAAGAACAAATAAAAACACTTCAGGATAAATTAACATCGCAAAAATCGGAAATAGAAGATTTACAGAATAAGTTCACCGATGCCTTTGAAAACCTCGCCACCAAAATCCTCACGAAGAATACCCTTGATTTTTCAGCCACCAATCAAAAAAATATTGCCGACATCCTAAACCCGCTGAAAGAAAAACTTATCACGTTCGAAAGGCAGGTGGATGAAACGTATAAAAACACCCTGCGCGACCAGACCGACCTGAAAGCCGAGCTGAAAAAACTGCAGGATCTGAATATCAACATATCGGAAGAAGCCCGCAACCTGACCAAAGCCCTGAAAGGCGACACCAAAAAACAAGGCAACTGGGGCGAAATAGTCCTGGAACGCATCCTGGAACGTTCGGGACTGAACAAAGGAGAAGAATACGAAACACAAGCCACCTACCGCAACGAACACGGCGAAATGATAAGGCCTGATGTGGTGGTAAAACTTCCGGACAATAAACATATCATCATCGACTCTAAGGTTTCCCTGATTGCTTATGAGAAGTTTGTCAACGCCGATACTGCCGATGAAAAAGACCGCTACGCAAAACTTCATATTGAATCGCTGAAAAACCATATCAGGGGATTGAGCGAGAAAAGCTATGCCAACACCGCCGGCATTAACACTCCCGACTTTGTGCTGATGTTTCTGCCTATTGAATCATCCTTCAGTATGGCGATACAACAGGATATAGACCTGTTCAATTTTGCCTGGGACAAAAAAGTTGTTATGGTTAGTCCTTCTACCCTGCTTGCCACCCTGCGCACCATAGAATCGATCTGGAAGCATGAAAAACAAACCCAGAATGCCATAGAAATAGCCAGTGAAGGCGGAAAACTGTACGACAAATTTGTAGGATTGATTGAAGACCTTAAGAAACTGGGAACACAATTAGATACCGTTCAGAAAACATACCAGGAAGCCAACAAAAAGCTTTATAGCGGCAGCGGAAACCTGGTCAGCAAAGTCGAAAAACTGAGGCTGCTTGGTGCAAAAAACAATAAAAATCTGCCGGTGGACCATAAGCCCGGCAATTTCCTAAACGAAAACACCGAAATCCTATGAATATAAAAGGTTGTCAATCAGTATTCCTTTTGTTGGCCTTGATGATTTGCGGATGCTATAACCCTTCCAACATGAGCTCTACCAATATTACAGCCAATTACCAGGATGAATCGAGGAAACTCAATGTGAACCTCTTCGCTAACCATATCAGCAATGACAGCACACGGATTTATTATCAATTCAACACCGAAGGCTTGTTTTTTCAAAAAGATATGAAGAAAAACCATTTTTATGCCAACTACCTGATAAATTACAAACTGTTTAATGCCAACGATATTAAAAAGGTTCTCGATTCAGCATCATTTGTGTTTACCGACTCGTTGAATTACTCTAAAAATATCGACATAACCGATAGTCTGACGCTCATGATAAAAGAACCGGACAATTATATCCTTTCATTCACCCTTGCCGATATCAATAAAAAATTCTCCACCACCAATTATCTGAATATAAACAAAAACAATGTTTATAACAGAAATAATTTTATTATCCGTGACAAAAACAATTGCCCGTTACTTGAAAACTACCTCAGCAGCAAGCAATATTTCAGAATTTTTTTAAGGGAAAAAGAAGTCTATAAACTGTTTGTGAGGTATTACCGACCAATTGGCGAAGCCGCCGCACCACCCTTCACTGTTATCAACGCTAAGCCATTGTCATTTAAAGCCGACAGCGTTTTTGTAATCGATTTGACCGATGGCTGTTCGTTGCCTCTGAACCTGAAGAAAAGAGGCATCTATCATTTTCAAACAGATACCAGCATTAAAGACGGCTTTACTCTTTTCAGGTTTGCAGATGAGTTTCCCCAGATTACCAGCGCCCGCGAGATGCTCGGGCCGTTGCGCTATATCACAACCAAAAGCGAGTTTAACGACCTGCTGATGATGAAGAATACCAAATCAGCTATCGATAATTTCTGGCTCGACAAAGCCGGTAACGCCGAAAGGGCCAAGGAACTAATCAGAATTTTTTATAACAGGGTGCAGGATGCCAACCGTTTTTTTTCGTCCGGCACCGAGGGATGGAAAACCGACCGGGGCATGATTTATATCATCTTCGGTCAGCCTAACAGCGTGTACAGATCACCCTATCTCGAAACATGGAATTATGGCGAGGACCGCAACATTTTATCCATGACTCTCGATTTTAATAAGACCTTAAATCCTTTTACAGAAAACGACTATACCCTGGAACGCAGTCCGGAATATAAAGATGTGTGGTACAGTGCGGTGGAAGCCTGGAGGAAATAAGGGAAGAGGGAAGTAGCAAGTGGAAAGTGGAAAGTGGAAAGTGGCAAGTTGAAAGTTAAAAGTTAAAAGTTGAAAGTATAAAGTGGAAAGTGGCCATAATCATAAATCATTGGTTGTTGTTCACAGATAATTGTTCATTGTTAATTGATAATTGATAATAGTGAGAAAAGCGAAAAAAAATTTTACACCACAGGTGCTGCAACAGGTAGAGATTACCGATGCCGGCGCCGAAGGCAAAGCCATAGGCAAAACCGAAAACCTGGTAGTCTTTGTTGACAACGCGATTCCAGGCGATATTGTGGACATACAGCTAACCAGAAAAAAGAAATCCTTTGCTGAAAGCAAGGTTGTGCAATATCACCGCTTATCCGAAAAACGTACCGAACCGTTTTGCAAACATTTTGGAATGTGCGGCGGCTGCAAATGGCAACAGATGCAATACGAACACCAGTTGTTTTATAAACAAAAACAGGTGGCAGATAATTTTACCCGTATCGGCCATATCACCATACCGGATATCCGCCCTATCCTCGCCTCACCGCTGCAAACCTGCTACCGCAACAAACTGGAATACACTTTTTCGGATTACCGCTGGCTCACCGATGAAGACATGCAGTCGGGCAGCCGCGACACTATGGATATGAACGCCCTGGGTTTTCATATCCCCAGGCATTTCGACCGCGTGCTAGACATCGAAACCTGCTATTTGCAGGACGAGCCAACCAATATCATAAGAAACCGGCTTAAGGAATTTTGTATCGCCAACGGCCTTACTTTTTACAACCCCCGCAAGCATACCGGTTTTATGCGCAACCTGCTGATAAGAAACTCCACCATCGACGAAACTATGGCCATAGTAGTCTTTGGTGAAGAAGATGAAAAAAATCAAAATAAAGTACTGGATTATATCCTGGAAATTTTTCCGGCACTTACATCATTGATGTATGTCGTAAATACTAAGCATAATGATATCATCAACGACCTGGAAATACAATGTTATCATGGGAAACCTTATATTGAAGAAGTGCTGGGCAGCCTGCGCTTCCGTATCGGGCCGGTTTCGTTTTTCCAGACCAACAGCCGGCAGGCGCTGAACATGTATAATATCATCAAAGAATTTGCCGGAGATACCAGGAAAAAAACCATCTACGACCTGTACACCGGCACCGGCACCATTGCCAACTTTGTGGCATTGGAATCCTCAAAAGTAGTTGGCATTGAATATATTGAATCGGCTGTGGCCGATGCCAAAATCAACGCGAAACTCAATAATATTACTAACACTACTTTTATTGCCGGCGATATTGCAAAAACCCTGAATACGGAATTTGTCCAACAGCACGGTAAACCCGATATTATCATCACCGATCCGCCGCGAAGCGGAATGCACCCTGCAGTAGTTGAGCAGATACTGCAAATTAAACCCGAGCGCATTGTTTACGTAAGCTGCAACCCTGCAACCCAGGCCCGCGACCTGGCCTTATTGTGCACACAATACCAGTTAAAAATCATTCAACCCGTTGACATGTTTCCGCACACACATCATGTGGAAAATGTTGTTTTGCTGGAATTGAAGTAAAAAAACCGGCGGGGTAAATGCAAAAAAAATGAGGAAACAGTTTTGTTCCCTCATTTTCCTATTCCTTTTATAATATCTCTATTTTACTTTATATATCATCAATGTACTGCCATTAGCCTTATAAAACATTTCACCTCCTTCACTAAAATGCGAAACAGAAGACGAAAGAAGCGAAGCACTTTCAATACCCCTGATCGTCATATTCTGAAGATCAATGGAGGCAAAAGTTTTAAAAACTCCTTTA
>JAGNBV010000116.1 GCA_018004645.1 Bacteroidales bacterium | reverse complement strand
AGGCGGCACAAATTGCTGAAACATGCTCTTTATTTTTTCAAAGTTTTCCTGCTGTTCCATTTTATTTTTTTTTGTAAGCCTTTGTTATTTCGCATATATACATACGGTGATAATCTTTTGCCGGGTAATTTTTGTCAATTTCTTTTTTAAGGAATTGTGCCGGCTTGATATCGTCAAAATATAGTTTCCGGCATTCAAATATCAGACGGGCTTCTTCAAACGCTATGGCTTCATCGTCAGTAACTATAGGAGTAAGTCCTTCAAGTTTCATTTTATTGATGTCTTGCCCCGAACGACTGCCGCAAGTTCGCAAAAGGTGGCGGTGGTTTTCGCTGAAAAAGGTAAGCGTCAGGCCGGGATACTTTTCCGCAAAACTGTAAGTATGCCTTTGAGGACGTATAAAAATAAATGCGACCGGTTTATTCCATAATATGCCCATTCCGCCCCATGAGGCGGTCATCATGTTGTAATCGCCATGAATACCTGCAGTTACCAACATCCAGTCTTTATCCAACAACCTGAAAACACTTTCATTAAGTTCATAAAGGTTGATAGGTTCAAATGTTGAGTCCATAAATCTCTTATTTTGTTGATAACAACTAATTTTTTGTAAAGGTAAATAAATTATATTTGTGTGTTGTAAAATTGCCGGGAAAAACACTTATACATTTTCACTGATGCAGATAACTTTTCTTGGAACGGGCACATCGCAGGGGGTGCCGGTCATTACTTGCACCTGCAGCACTTGTTTGTCGGCCGATCCGCGCGATAAAAGGCTGCGGTCATCGGTGCTGATTGAATCCGGCGATTTAACCATAATCATCGATACAGGCCCTGATTTCAGACAACAGATGCTTCGCGAAAACGTAAAAAAACTCGATGCCGTGCTGATAACGCATGAGCATAAAGATCATATCGGCGGCCTGGACGATATCAGGGCATATAATTTTATGCAACGATGTGCCATGGATGTATATGCCCGGGCATCGGTACAGCGGGCCATAAAAAAAGAGTTCAATTATGCCTTCAGCAAAAATAAATATCCCGGCATTCCTCAGATTGTGCAGCATA
Source organism: Bacteroidales bacterium (assembly GCA_018004645.1). Classification (GTDB taxonomy): domain Bacteria; phylum Bacteroidota; class Bacteroidia; order Bacteroidales; family CAIWKO01; genus CAIWKO01. The sequence continues at coordinate 6,879 of JAGNBV010000116.1, read as the reverse complement.
CTATTACCAATGCTCCATTTGAAATCGAAGGCCTTAAGATAGTGCCCGTGGAGGCAAAACATTATTTTTTAAAGATTTTTGGCTATCGTATAGGTACTTTTGCTTACCTCACCGATGCCAGCGATATCAGCCCACGCGAAAAGAAAAAACTTCTGGATTTGGATGTGTTGGTAATTAACGCATTGCGCACCAAAAAACATTATTCGCATTTCAACCTCGAACAGGCATTAAATTTGATAAAGGAACTGCAACCCCAAAAGGCATATCTGACACATATCAGTCATTATATGGGCAAACATGAAGAAACCGGTAAATTATTACCCGAAAATGTGCAATTTGCTTTTGACGGCTTAAAGATTAGCGTATAAAGTATTATTTTTGTAAAAAATATTTTTCTGTTGATGAGTAAGCTTTGGTTTGTACTTTTTTTGTGGTTATTCCTGATACAATACTTTTCATTCGGACAGTTCAATCCTAATATGATGAACGATACGAATAGGCCTGTTATTCCTGGCAGTAAACCCGTCCCTCCCAATTTGCTGCTTCCCAAAATTGATTCGGTAATAAACAGGAGTATTACGAACCACGGGCTCCCCATACAACCCAACCCATTTTCTGTTGCCGGCGATTCAATGGTTGTTTTTGATTCGCTGCATGGCAAGCTGAATATTTTTGTGAAAAATATCAACAAAGTCATGGGAACGCTTAATGTGGCAGTTTTTAACAGCTACGCCAGTTTTCTCAATAACGGCCCGGTGTTCAGGGGCGCTATTATTCCTGTTACGTCCAAAAATATGATGATACCGTTCGATTCCGTACCCAAAGGCATCTATTCAATTGCCGTTTTTCACGACGAAGATGCCAACGGTTACCTGAATAAAAATCAATTGAATATTCCGTTGGAGGGTTATGGCTTTTCCAATAATGTATTAACCAATATGGGGCCTCCAAACTACAGCCAGATTAAATTCCCGTATTCCGGAAAAAACAAAAATATTACCATTTATATGACTTACTTTAAATTTCCGAAATAGTGGATGCAAAAGCTATGATTGGTAAGTAGCCTGAGAGACCTTTAATTAAGCATGTTGACTATTTCGGATTTACCGTTCTTCGAAAAATAAAAAAAATAAATAAATATGTCTCAAGAAAAACTGACTTATGTTGACTTTGAAACGATGGAACGTTTCATGGCGGAAGTGCTTGTCAAGAGCGGTGTGCCCGAAGCGGATGCCAAAATTTGCGCCGAGGTGCTTATCACAGCCGACAAACTCGGGATTGATTCACACGGTTTTAACCGCCTGAAACCTATTTATTACGACCGTATAAAAGATGGCATTCTCAATCCGGTTACTCAGTTTGAGGTTGTTCGCGAAAGCCCTGCCACGGCTGTTGTTGATGGACACAACGGCATGGGCCACGTGATTGCCAAACGTTCAATGCAGATAGCTATTGATAAAGCCAGGATGTTTGGCATGGGTATGGTAGCCGTGCGCAATTCCACACATTACGGCATAGCCGGGTATTATGCGCTGATGGCAGCCAAAGAGAACATGATAGGGATTACCGGTACTAATGCCCGGCCTTCCATCGCGCCGACCTTTGGCGTGGAAAACATGCTGGGCACCAACCCGCTGACCTTTGCCCTGCCTACTGATGAAGATTTTCCCTTTATGCTCGATTGCGCTACATCCGTGAGCCAGCGCGGAAAAATTGAACTGTATGCCCGCAAAGGTATGGAGCTCCCCAAAGGCTGGGTAATTGATGAAAATGGCGAATCAAAGACCAATGCGAAGGAAGTGCTCAGTGATCTCATAGCCGAAAAAGCTGCCCTGACACCACTGGGTGGAGTGGGAGAAGAAACCGCAGGATACAAAGGATATGGGTATGCCACGGTGGTGGAAATACTTTCGGCAGCCCTGCAGAGCGGCAGCTACATGAAAATGCTGCTCGGGATAAAAGATGGAAAGAAAATTCCTTACCCCTTAGGCCATTTTTTTATTGCCATTGATATCAATGCGTTTACTAATCCGGAAGATTTCAAACATATTACCGGCGATATCCTTCGCGAATTGAGGGCTTCGAAAAAAATGCCCGGACAAACGCGTATTTTTACCGCCGGCGAAAAAGAGTACTATATTTGGCTAGACCGCAAAGACAAAGGGGTTCCGGTAAACGAATCCCTGCAAAAGGACATCAAAAAACTGGTAGAGGAGCTGCATATTACGGGATATGATTTTCCATTCTGATGTTTTTTTGGATTTGTATTGAATATTTTTTAATTTTACAAAAAAATAACCGCATGAAAAAAGTTAAGTTTTTAATGATTTTTGCCGGTCTTTTGTTTCTGGCAAATTGTTGCTTTGCACAGGTAAACAATGATAAACCTCAGTTGTTGACTGATGTTACTGTCACAATCAGCGGCATGAGCAGTGGCGAAATCACCATTAAGCAATTGACTGACAACGAACTAAAAATCGACAAACCGGGTTATACATTAGTAAGCTTTTCTTTAAAACTCCTTGTCAATGGTGAAATGTATACCATGCCAAATCCCGAATCCAATAAACTCTCGGGCAGGCAGTCTTTTTTGCTCAATCAGAAAATGCCTGGTGATCAGGTGACTATTGATGATATAGTATGCAAGGATGGCAACGGAAGTTTGTATTCCCTTCCTGCCATGAATTTTACTATAAAGTAAATCTCCTTATCAGGGTAAAGTAACCTCAGGCCTCAGCCGGTAGTTTTGCATAAATTTTCTTATGCGCTTTATGTCTTTTGACCTGGAAGCATCTTCTTTAAATGCCGGTAATATTTCGCGCAGTTTATCATAAATGTAGCGTGTATAACCCGACATTCTGTCCTGGTAGTTGAGATAGTCAATGGCCTGTATCAGGGTGATCAGTTCTATAGCCACAATGTCGTAAGTATTGCTGATGACTCTTTTGGTTATCAGGGCGGAGTTGGTTCCCATGCTCACGATATCCTGGTTGTCGTTATTACAGGAAATGCTGTGCACATAGTTGGGGAACGACAGCGTTTGGTTCTCGGCTACGCTTGATGTGGCGGTGAATTGTATGCCCTGCATGCCAAAATTCAGGCCAAGGGTTCCCAGGTTTACGAAAGGCGGCAGCAGGCCGTTAAGTTTGGGATTGAGTAAATAATTCAACTGCCGTTCGGCAAGCATCGAAAGTCTGGTCATTATGATTTTGACCTTGTCCATCTCCAGCGAAACATAGTCGCCATGGAAGTTGCCGCCATGAAAAATGTTTTCGTTTTCAACATCCACAATGGGGTTGTCGTTTACCGAGTTGAACTCATGGATAAGGATTTCTTCGCTGTTAACCAGGGTGTCGTAAATAGGTCCGAGGATTTGCGGAACGCAGCGTAGCGAGTAATATTCCTGTACTTTATCGGTGAGGATATCTTCTTTGAAAACACGTCCGTAAAGATATTCCTGGCGTTTGCGGATGAGTTGGCTGCCGGAAAGAATGTTGCGCATATAGCCGGCAATTACTTCTTGCCCTTTGTGTCGTTTCACGACATTTAATTCATGTGAAAAATGATCGTCGTACGACCCGACAATTTCATTGATCATACAAGAAGCAAATACCGACCAGTTGAGCAGGTTGTAAGCATTCATCTGGTTTATGACGCCTATGCCTGTCATTACCGAGGTGCCGTTGATGAGTGACAAGCCTTCCCTGATATGCATGGAAATAGGTTTGATGTTTTCGGCAGCAAATACTTCGGCTGTAGGGGTTATCTTTCCCTGATACCACACTTCTCCTTCGCCAATGAGGGCCTGGGCCAGATGTGCCAGTTGCACCAGGTCGCCTGAGGCGCCAACACCGCCATGTTCGGGGATAACCGCTGAAATATTTTTGTTGATGAGCAGAGTAAGTAATTCAATTACCTCGGGATGGATGCCCGAATAAGCCCGCAGTTGGGTATTGAGCCGCGACAACATGGCTGCTTTGGCAAACTTGTCGGGCAGGGGGTCGCCGCAACCTGAAGAGTGGCCGCGAATAGCATTATATTGCAGTTGTGTCTGATTCTCTTTTTCAATTTTATAAGGTGCCATAGGCCCCAGACCTGTATTAATGCCATAAATAACTTTGTCTTTGCTGAATTCTGCAAGAAAACTATGACAATTGTTAACTCTTTGCAGGGCTTCGGGATGGATTTCTATTTCGGCCTTGTGAAAAAGTATCTGGTAAATTTCTTCCAGCGTGAGATCATGTAAACCAAGTGTAATCATGTAGTTTTTGTTTTTAATTACCGATAGATAATAATTTATTTTGCGGGTGCAAATTTCGCAAAAATAAATTTACAAACCGAAATTATTGTGGAATAAGAAAAGCATTAGTACTTGCCACTTCCGATATTTCGCTGTTTCAGAGAGGATTAAAAGGCTAAAACCTATCGAAAGCCGGCTTTTCAGGGTGTAAGTTTTTTGTTTCTGCTGCGTGACTTTGCTGGGACACTCAGCACGGGTTTGACGCCGCTACCGGATGACGTTCACCATTCCTCGCCGGCACTGCGGAGTGGTATATATGCCGGACCAATCCTCCGAATAGTTAATAGTCCAGCCATAAATACCTTCGGGAACGACATGGCCCTGGTACCGGCCATCCCATGATTGGCTGAGATCATTGGTTTTGTATACCAGCTCGCCCCACCGGTTGTAAATAAGCAATTCGTATTCGGTAATATTTTGTCCTCCAATGATAAAATAATCATTTACACCATCGTTATTCGGCGAAAAACAGTTGGGAACAAACAGGGTAATTCTGTCCATTACCACGGCTTGCTTAATGATAGAGTCGATGCATCCGGCATAGCTTTTTACGGTTAGTTTCACATGGTAATGGCCTGTATCGCTGTACTTGTAATAGGGGTTTATTTCATAAGAGTACCTTTTGTCTCCGAAATCCCATATATACTGATCGATAATTCCGGAGGAAAGGTTTACAAACCGGAAAGGGGGATCGTCGATGGTCGCCACCGCAGGATAAATGCTGAAATCGGCTGTTGGCCCGGGAATAAGCGGGATGGTAAAAGAAACTACGGTGGTGCAAAAATTGTCGCTTACCGAAACGGTATATGGTCCTTCAGAAAGATTGGTAACCGCGTTGGTATAGAGGGTGGAGTCGAAACTCCAGAAAAAACTATAGGGCGGGTTTCCACCACTGGCAATAATAGTGGCGGCTCCGGTTTTTTTCCGGCATGTGTCGGCCTGAATATCTGTTATTGTTGCGGCAGGCGGCGGTGTGTTGGTAATAACAGTGCTGGCGCTGGCCGAACAGCTGTTTGCATCGGTAATGGTGACGGAATAATTTCCTGCCGGTATTCCCGTGAGTTGCGGTGCGTTTTGGCTTGCCGCCGTATTCCATGTGTAAGAAAATGGGGTGGTTCCTCCGTTAACGGTCAAAAATATTGCACCGTCGGAGGTGCTGCACATTTCGTTGCGGACACTGTCAATGTTAAGTTCAGGGCCGGGAAAATTTTCCAGAATAGCGCTGTTGCTGGCCGTACATCCCAGGTTGTCGGTTATCGTTACGGAATAAGTCCCGGCGCTCAGGTTGCCGATGGCAGGTGTGTTTCCGGTCCCCGTTATATTCCATTGGTAAGAGACAGGTAGATTTCCATCGGTGACGGCGGCTTGCAGAGAGCCGTTATTTTTGTCGCATGTTTCATTAATCAATGATGTGAAACTTACTGTTGGATCAGGGTCGGAGCTCAGGGTAATCGTATCGTAAACGATGAAGCAATTGTATGCATCGGCTACCTGCACTATATAAGTCCCTGCCTGAAGATTACCGATGTCATTGCTGTGCTGTCCTGCGGGATTTAACCAGTTGATAGTGTAAGGGCCTGTATGTCCGTCCTGTATGCTTAGTGCTATGCTGCCGTCGTTTCCTGCACAGCTTTCATTTTCGACAGTGGCAGACACAACAGGGGGGGCTGTGCACGGACCGTTGCAATAATGAGGAGTGGTAGTCACAGGGCCGTTATGCCATACCGGGCCGCCGTCGAGCACCCGTTGAAAAGATACGTCGGTGCCTGGCTGGCACATTCCCACATATTCAATTCCAGCAATGTTGCGCGCTGGCGCCAGTGTTTGCGTGCCGCTGCAGGTTGTGGCGGTAACAATGCTGTGCGAATATTCTTCCTGGCTGTAAAGATTGGCCGGATCACCGTAAGCATCCCAGTACACCGCGTCAACCGGGGTGCCTGCAGGATTGTATAAGGCTATCCAGCCGTATTCATCGCGTAAAAACCAGCGGGTTTCATCACCGTCAAGGTAAATTACCCCGAAAGTGTTATGCCGGTAATAATTTAAGTCGAAATCCAGGACAGGAACCTGTGAGTTGTTGCCTCCAACAACAAGAAATTTTAAGGGAGGGATTTTAGTCCCGGTTGGAAAAGTAAAGGCTCCCCAGTTGTTCGTGCCGCTTCCGGTGTAGTCGGGCTGATACATATTAGAAGCAAGGGTGTAACAACTGATATCAACGGTATCACAAGGGTGGGGATTATAAAGTTCTATCCATTCGCGGTTTTCGGGGGGCTGTTCCAGCGAAGAGGTATTATACAGAGAATTAGCATTGACGGAAGATCCTGTAGGCCCCTGATGCGGACTGGTACACACTTCGTTGATGACCACCACCTGCGAAAAACCGGTCAACTGAAAACTGTTAAAGATTATCAAAAAAAATAATATATGACAGTTTCTGAACATTTTTACTGGAAAATTTGTTACAAATTTAAATAAAAGAGCACAAATTATTTGATTTTAACTTAATATTGATATATTTGTTTGTCAAAAACCAAATTAATGGATAGCAAACTTCTGGCCAACATTGTTCTGCTAGGTAT